>JAISUO010000018.1 GCA_031272035.1 Synergistaceae bacterium | reverse complement strand
TTGGTATTATCTGAATGGATCTGTGATTGGGGCGAAAAAATTATGAGCGGGCTCGGGCTTTCCTTCTCGATGAAGGTTCTGCTGGTAAACAACTTCGGGTTCAACGTGGGATTCTATATGCTGCTGCCCTACCTGGCGAGGCACATGATGGGTGACTTGGGTTTTTCGGCCGGCTTCGCGGGGTTCGTGATGGGGATGCGGGTGTTCAGCCAGTTGGGACTTTATCTGGTGGGAGGGACTTTGGCCGACCGTTTCAACTATCAGTCGGTCATTCTTTTGGGCTGCAGTCTGCGCGTTGTGGGGTTCGCGCTTTTCGGCTTCGTGTCGGGGCAGCCGGGCGTCGCCTGCGCGGCGTTTCTGACCGGTTTCGCCGGGGCGCTTTTTTCTCCGGCCTGCCAGGCTTTGATGGCGCGTTTGACGGAAGGGCATCCTCATCGGGAAAAAATTTACGCGCTCCAGAACGTGAGCAGTCAAAGCGGAGCTTTTTTCGGCCCGCTGGCGGGGATGGCCCTCCTGGGGCGCGGATTTCGTTTTCTGAGCTTCACGTCGGCGGGCATATTTTTCCTGCTGCTTTTGCTGCAATGGCGGTATCTGCCGGACACCAAAGGAAAGGATCACGCCTCCCGGCAGTCCTTTTGGATGGACTGGCTGTCGATCCTCCGGCAAAAGGATTTTGTCATATTCTGCTTTATCATGTCGGCCTATTATCTGATGTTCAATCAAATTTATATTTTGCTGCCCCTGAGCGTTCCCAACAACGGGACTGTAGCGGCGATTTTCACCCTGACCGCTGTTTTGGGCATCCTGCTGCAGCTGCCGATCAACCACATAATGACGCACTTTTTCCCCCGATCCGCGCGCCTGGGGCTGGGGATGGGCCTGATGGCGCTTTCGTTTCCCTTTTTGTCCGCGAACTTCGGCGTGGTGGGAGAAATCCCTGTGGCCCCCCTGGTCACCGCCGCCGTCCTCAGTCTGGGAATGCTGATCATCTTCCCCACGGCGCTGAGTATGGTGCCGGAACTGGGACACGAGCAGCATCAGGGAATTTGTTTCGGAGTATTCTACTTTTTTGCGGGTATGGCAGGAGCCTGGGGCGGGGGCGCAGGCGCGTGGTTCTGGGAGGTGAGCCCGATTTTGCTGCTGTGGGGCCTGACGGGAACGGGCACGTTCTTCGCCCTTCTGCTGTGGCTCCATACAAAAAAAATGGAAAGGGAACAGACGCCCCACGAGGCGGTCTCCGCGGGGCACTAGCCGACCGAAGGAGGTCAGAACAGCCTCGCCCTGCCGGTTCTGCGTTCCAGGGCCGCCAGCGCCAGTTCGTCGCCGGGCTGCACGTCTCCGGAAAGAACCTCCACCTGACTGCCGTCGGTGATTCCCGTTCGAACGTAAATCCGTCGGGCCAGACTGTTGTTGAGAACCACCCAGACGTATCCGGCGTGAAGCCCGGCCCGTTCCCCGGCGTCGCCGGAAACGACGGAGGGGGGAAGGGTCTCCAGCAGGGCCTGAGGGGGGCGGAACCGGAGGGCTCCCGAGGGGATTTTCACCACGTTTTGCCGGAAGTCGGTTTCGATGGAGACGTTGGCTGTCATGCCCGGTTTCAGCCGGAGACCAGGGTTATCCACGTGGATGACAACGGTGTAAGTGACCACGTTGTCCGTGGTTTCCGGGGCGATGCGAACCTGCACCACCTTCCCCTCGAACTCCTCCTCCGGAAAAGCGTCGACGCTGAAGCGGACGTGCTGTCCTTCGGCGACCCGTCCAATATCCGCCTCGTCCACGCTGGCGTCAATCTGCATTCGAGTCAGGTCCCGGGCGATGCTGAACAGCGTGGGCGTCTGGAAACTGGCCGCGACGGTCTGCCCGACGTCGACTTTTCGGGATACGATGACGCCGTCCACGGGAGAGGTGACGCGGGTGTAATCCAAATTGGTCTGGGCCCGTTCGACGGCGGCTTTGGCCTGAATGACCCTGGCTTTGGCCTCCTGAAGCTGGGCGCGGCGAAGAAGGACGTCGGTTTCGGAGTTTTCCAGCTCACTCTGGGAAATCAGCCTGCGGGAATGAAGTTCCCTGTTACGTTTGAACTTTCGTTCGGCGTCCGTCAGAGAGGCTCCGGCGCTGCCCTCGGCGGCCGTCGCGACCTCCAGCCCGGCCCGGCTTTCGATGAGCTGAGAGCGTAAAACGGCGGGGTCGAGCTGGGCGATGAGCTGTCCTTCCCGAACGGGGGAGTTGTAGTCCACATAAAGCTCCTGAATGGTACCGGAGACCTGGGTCCCCACCTCCACCAGGGAGACGGCGTTGAGTTTGCCGCTGGCGGTGACGAAGGTGGTGATGTCGCCTCTTTCGACCTTTGCCGTGCGCAGGGTGAACTGCACGGGGGGCGTTCTGAAGAAGAAATACCATACCCCGCCCGCGGCCGTCGCCGTGAGGAATAATAAAAGAAGTTTTTTTACTGCCTGTTTTGCCTTCATAACGTCTTTCTGTTTTCCGGTCTCAGCGGACCGCGCCTCCTGTCGCCTCCTCCAGCGCCACGGCGGCCACTCTCGCGTCGTACAGGGTCTGGTAGCGGGTGAAAAGGGCCTGAGAGAGCGCCGAAACGGCGTCGCTGATTTCGATGGGGCTTCCCACGCCGGTGCTGTAACGGCCCTGGGCCAGGTCCAGATTCTCCTGGGCGTACTGTACAGCCTCTTCAGCGGACCGAATGCGCTGTCGGGCGTTTTCCAAATCCACGATGGCCTGACGCACCTCGTAGACGATGCTCTGGGTCAACCCGTCAAGGGAGGCTTCGGACTGGGAGAACTGCGCCCGGGCGATGGAAATCGACGCCGCCGACGCGCCTCCGTCGAAGATGGGAAAATCCAGGCGCAGGCCGGCGCTGAGGCTGTCTTCGAGAGGAAATTCCCTGCCGCTGTAAGAACCTCCCGCGGTGGCGGAAAGGGTGGGAGCGGTGGCTCGGGCCGCGGTTTGAACTCGAACCCGGGCGGCTTCCAGCTCCAACTGAGCTTTTCGGTAGTCGGGGCGGGCCTCCAGAGCGATCTGCGTGGCGCTTTCCAGGTCCACGGAGACCACGGGGGCGTCCAAAACTGTGGAGAGGCCGAAGGGTTTCAGGTTCACGCTGCCCATGGAGACCAGAAGGTTTTCATCGGCGAGCCGGACGTCCGCTTCCGCCTTCAGAACCGCCACCCTTGCGCTGGCCACGTCGACTTCCGCCTTGGTAACGTCGATGCGGGGCCGTGAGCCCACCTCGTAATATCCCTGGGCCGTTCGCAGGTGGTCCTCAAGGTTACGGAGCTGATCCTGGGCCACCTCCAGATTTTTTTGATTCAGCAGAAGCCGGTAATAGGCGTTTTCCACACCGCAGGTCACGGAGAGCAGCGTATCCGCCTCGCTTTCTCCGGCCTGAAGGATGGAAATTTTCTGGGCGGTTTTGCTCAGGCGGTTTTTCCCCCCATCGTAAATCATTTTCGAACCGGATACCCCGGCGGAATAACTTCTGTCCGAGCCGGACAGAGACGTCCGGGAGTAGCCGTAGGAAGCTCCGCCGTCCAGAGTGGCGCGGTCGTTCACCCGCAGGCTTTCCAGCCGGAATTCCTGTTCCCGGGTGAGGGCCCGGGCCTGTCTCAGGGAGGGATGAGCGGAAATCGCGATGGCAATGCAATCCTCCAGAGAAAGGACATTTTCCGGACTCGCCTCCGAGGGGGTCCAGCTCCACAGAACTTCCGCCAGCATCGCGCACAAAATTATTCCAGCTTTCCTCGTTTTTCTTTTCATCTCTGCCGTCATCTCCTGATCGTCAGTTTTCGAATTTCAGTTCCGCCCTTCGAATCGGCCGGTCTCGAAATTTCGCATCGATTTTTATATTGTACCAATAGATAATTATACGCAGATTAAAATGCTTATAATTACCATTTTGTAATATATTTTTTTAATTATAATTATTTCACCATCAGCGACAAAAACAATTTTTTTCGCATATTTTAAATAAAGCGATATATAAATTGTATTTGTTTGAAATATGGTATATTATTAATGATATAAATGTCCTTATTTAAGGATAAATTAAATTTTATTTGTAAATAAAGTGCTATATAACTTTAAAAATGTAAAAATTATGTTGCAAAGTTTTTGTATGTTTTACTTTATTGTTGTTTTATATTGGCTACATTAATAGTTGTATAGATTATTTGAAAGTTTAAAAGGAGGAGTATGTTATGACGTGGTTCAAAAACAGAAGTATCGGTATTAAAATGGCTTTTCTGGTGGGACTGCCCCTTTGTCTCCTGCTGTTCATCACGGCCTACAATTATCGGATGTCGAAGCAAACCCTGCACGAATTTACTTCCGCTTACGACAATGTCTACTCTCAGGCGGCGAATATCGCCATCGTACGGTCGGCCCTGAACGCCGAACAGCGTGCTATTTTGAAAATGATTCTCATTGAAGACGAGGCAAAATGCAACGAACTTCGTGAGGAAATCAATAAGAGACGTGAAGAAAGCGCGGGTTTTTTGAAAGAGTTCGAGGGAACCCCCATCGACGAGACGGCGATTGCTTATCTGAATAATGTGAAGGAATTGAAGGGCAACCTGGCCGATTTGCAGGATGAAGTCATTGAACTGGCCTTTAAAAACGAGGATGAAAAGGCGGAACAGTTGTTTTTGAGCAAACTCGAACCGGTTGCGGTGCGATATACCGAAAACCTGCGTAAACTTTCGGCCTATCTGGTGGGAGAGGCCGATGAGACGGATACGGAGATGGAAGCCCAGATAAAACGGACGATTGTCATCGGAGTCGGAGTCGCCCTGGCGGCCACCTTCTTATCCCTGCTGTTCAGCTTCTTTGTGTCGCGGATGATCACAAAGCCGATCAATTTGATAAAGGAAAAAATAGGAGTGTTCGCCAGCGGCGACCTGTCGGTGGATTTCTCCGACAGCGGCAAAGACGCGATTTCCCAGATGAGCAACGCGCTGGAAGGGATGGTTGAGACGCTGCGTCATGTGGTGGAGTCGATTCAGAATTCGGGTGTTCAGATCACGGATTCGGCGCAAAACTTTTCGGCCATGGCTCAGGAGACGAACGCCTCTGTCGAGGAATTCCGGGCCAGCATTGACGAGATGGGGTCGGATATGCAAGAGCTTGCCACTGCGGCGGAAGAGGTCAATGCCTCGGTGGAAGAGGTGGCGGCCGGCGCGCAGCTCACCGCCGAGAAGGGGACGAACATCGCGTGTAAAGTCGACGAGGCCATGGAGGCGGGCAATTTGGGAATGGACGCGCTTCACAACGTGGTCAGCGGGATCGGCAAAGTCGCGGAGGATGTGGAATCGACCGCAGCCGCCGTTCTGGAGCTCAGCAGCAGAGCCCAGCAGATACAGAATTTTGTGTCGCAGATAGCCGGAATTGCGGATCAGACCAACCTGCTGGCTCTCAACGCGGCCATCGAAGCGGCGCGGGCCGGAGATGCCGGACGGGGATTCGCCGTGGTGGCGGAAGAAGTTCGCAAGCTGGCGGAGGAAAGCAACACCGCGGCGAAGAATATCGCCGGGCTGGCCGGAGCCATTGCGACGGATTTGAACACCATAACGGGCTATGCGCAGGACAATACCACCACCTGCGGCGCGGCAAAGGTGCGCTCCAGCGAAACGGAAAAGGCGATCGCGAACATCCTTGACAGCCTGAGAGAAATTGCGACAGCCACTCAGGACCTGGCCGCCGTCGCCGAGGAACAGGCCGCATCCAGCGAAGAGATTGCGTCGAATGTGCAGGGAATATCCGAAAAGGTCGGAAACGCGGCCCGGCTGAGCGAGAACATCCGCACCGGCGTGGGAGAGGTGGCCACGGCATCCGAAACGATAGCCACCGACGCGGAGAGTCTCTACGAACTTTCTCATGACCTGCAGGCGGAACTGGACTTCTTCAAAATGGAAAACGGGACGGAAAATTCTTCCCAGCCGGCTCAGAGGCAGGAAGTCAAAAGTCTTCCAAAGGCGCGTCCCGCGGTAAAAGCTCTGAAAGCGCGTCTTGCCACGGCGGGAAACGCGTAAGATCGAAATCCAAACCCGCGTAAGAAGACGGGACGGGAGACGAGACGGGAGAATCCTCCAGAAGGGCTCCCGTCTCGTTTTTTAAATTTGAACCCCTTTTGAAATTCAGATTCCGTCAGCAATTATCCCCGCCGGTCAGCTCTTATACCAATTTGAAATAAAAGGCCTGATGAAGAAACTAAGCGACTCATGCGGCTCATACTTCACCGGTTCGCTGCTTATAAAGTTAGAATAGCTAAAAGCAGTGATATTCAAACATTAGCTTCTTCATTAACGCTTGGTTGAAAGCAAATTGGTATTATGCTGTGTGCCGAAATATTTCGGTTCTTCCGGTTTAGGTTCCTGCGTCAGTATGGTATAAAATGCAGGTACTATGATTGATGGGAGGATTCCGAGATGAAAATTTTATTGCTCACCACCGGAGGGACCATCGCTTCCGTCGCGTCTGAAGGAGGTTATGTTCCCGCGCTGAAGGGTGAAAAACTGCTTGCCGCCTGCCCTTTGCTCATGGGATTCGATCATGATGTGGAAATCGAGGATATTTTTTCCAAAGACAGCTCCAATATGAGCCCGCCGGACTGGCTGGCCATGGCTCAGGCTGTCAGAAAAAACGCCTCGAAGGCGGACGCCGTAGTTCTGCTTCACGGGACGGACACCCTGGCCTGGACAGGAGCCGCTCTTTCCCTTCTGCTGCGGGACGTGACGATTCCTGTGGTGATCACGGGCTCCATGCTCACGCCGGATGAACCGGGCAGCGACGTCTCCGACAACATTTACGCCGCGTTCCAGTTTGCGCTGCAGCTGGCCATGTATCGGCGCAGAGGGGTAGCTGTGGCCTTTGCCGATCTCCTGATTCACGGTCCCAGGGCGACGAAGCTCGACAGCCGCCGCAAGAAAGCCTTTGCCAGCGTGGATTATCCCCTGCTGGGAGAGATGCGGGACAAGGACACCCATAAAATCGCCTGGCTCACGCCTCAAACTCCGAAGCTCTCGGAAAAGCGCCCCTGGGGCGACTCTCCCACTTTCGAAACGAATATCGCCCTGGTTCCGATTTTCCCCGGGATGAAGGCGGCGTGGCTTGACGGCATTGTGGAGGCCGGGCCGAAAGCCATCGTTCTGGAGGGCTATGGGCTGGGAGGAGTACCCTATATGTACGAAAATCTGCTGGATCCCATCAAACGGGGCGTCGATGCGGGGCTTCCCCTTGTTTTGCGCAGCCAGTCTCCCTTCGGCGGAACCAATCCCACGGTTTACGAGGTTGGCCGCAGGGCGCTGGATCTGGGAGTTCTGTCGGCGGGCGACATGACCCGGGAATCGCTTATGGTGAAACTGATGCTGCTGCTTCCGCTTTTCAGCGGGGAAGAGCTGGAGCGTCGTCTGCTGGAAAATTTCTGCGATGAGGTCACGGCCTGATTTTCACGATTTCGACGGGGCTTCTTCACCGGGGGAGGAGGTGAGGAGAATGGGACGGAAAAACTGTGAAGCGGAGATGTCGGCGGAGAATGCGGTTCACCTCCGGCTGACGGAGATGTCCAGAACCAGCGGGTGAGCGGCGAAGATAGGTCCGGCGGACCTCGCTCAGGTTTTAGCGGAAATTCCCCATATCGAAGATGACCGCATCCTTGCGACCTGGAGCGGCGGAGAGGACGCTGCCCTCTGGAAAATCGACGAACACCGTCTGGGTATTCTGACGGTGGATTTCATCACGCCGGTGGTGGATGATCCTTTTGTGTGGGGGCAGGTGGCCGCGGCCAACTCCATCAGCGATGTTTTTGCCATGGGAGGGCGCCCTGTGGTGGCCCTCAACGTGGTCGGGTTCCCCTCGAAAACGCTGGAGCTGGACGTTCTGAAAAAAATTCTCAAGGGCGGTTTTTCGAAGACCCGTGAAGCGGGAGCGTTTCTGGCGGGAGGGCACAGCGTACAGGACGACGAGCCCAAGTACGGGCTGGTGGTCTACGGTGAGGCGGAGGCGGACAGGATATGGCGAACGACCGGCGCTCGTGAGGGAGATGCCCTGATTCTCACAAAACCCCTGGGAACGGGAGTCGCCATCACGGGCATCAGGGCGGGCATGATCGAGGACCCCGCCACGGCTGCGGAAGCGACCCGCTGGATGACGACCCTCAACGCTCTGCCTCCGCGCCTGCCGGAGGACCTTCATCGCGCGGTTCGGGCGGCCACCGACGTGACGGGCTTCGGCCTGGCGGGGCACATTGCGGATATGCTGAGCGGCGGCGGGCTGGACTTCAGCCTGTCCTTCGACAAAGTGCCCCTTCTGCCGGGAGTTCTCGAACTGGCGAACATGGGGCTGGTTCCTGAGGGCAGCTACAAAAATCGCGCGGCCTGTGAGGACCGGGTGGATATCGAAGGAAATTTCTCCGTTGCCCGGACGGATATGATCTACGACGCTCAGACCTCCGGGGGGCTTCTTCTCGCCCTGCCTCCCGACCGCGGGGAGGAGATGCTGACCCTCTGCCGGGCGAATGGGTTTGAACTCGCGGCGCTCATTGGGCATTTCAGGTCGGGCAGCGGGCGTATTCGGGTGGAGTGAAAGTACTGAGAAGATGTTAAAATAGAAACATGTCTTCATAGTTATTTCTAATGGTTATTTCTAAAGTTATCTCTAAATTCTGATCCGTTATAAGCAGGGGCGTTTTATTTTCCGTTCTACACATTTTATAAGGAGGGAATAGAGATTATGAGGAAGCTGTGTTTGTGTGCGACGGTGCTGGGGATTGTTCTCGGAGGTTTCTGTTATGGAGCGGAGGCGGCGGCGCTGAAGCTGCGGACGTCGACCAACCTGGCCGAGACCGGAACCGTGGGGCGGGGGCTCACCAAATTCGTGGAGCTGGTCAACGCAAAAACCGGCGGGCGGATCGAGGCCACGGCCAACTACGGCGCAGAGCTGGGGAATCAGAGAGAGCAGGTCGAGATGTGCAGGAGCGGCGCTCTGGAAATGGTGGTGGCGGCCCCTGGAACCGGCCCCGGAATGTGGGTGCCGCAGCTGATGATGTTTGAGTTTCCCTACCTGTTTAAGGACAATGAGCATTATCGCCGTGTTTTGAAGGGGTTGGAGAGCGAAGTGTCCAAACTCGTGCAGCCTTACGGTTTCGTCGCGACGGCGGGACAGAGCCAGGGCTCCCGGCACATGCTCACCGTGAAGCCGGTTGAAAAGCTGGCGGACCTTGCCGGCATGAAGATGCGCGGACCCAACGCGATTTACATCGGCATGTTCGACCATCTGGGCGCCGCCGGAACCACGATGGACTGGAACGAGATCTACACGGCCATGCAGACGAAGGTCATCGACGGCATGGAGGCCTCTCCCAGCATGATCAACTCCATGAAATTTCAGGACAACGCCAAAAATCTGACGATCACCAATCACATCATCGCCTGCGTGTACTACTTCTTCAATGAAAAATGGCTGAACGGGCTGCCGGAGGACCTGAAGAAAATCGTGCTGGAATGCGCGGAAGAGGCCACGGTCTATCAGGGGCAGATCGACGACGAAGACCAGAAACAGGCTCTGGACGCCATGATAAAGGAGGGCGTTGTGGTGCACGAACTGAAGGACGCCGACGCCTGGGTGAAAGCCTGCTCGCCGATGCTGGACGAATACAGGGCCAAGGGTCCCGCCTGGAACGACTTTATCGATAAAATGCTGGCAATTCAATAAACGTCTGTGATGAGGCGAGTCTACGCATTTTTCAGCGCCCTGCGGGCCATCGCGATCATCTCCCTTTTAGGGGGGATGGTCGCTTTGTGTCTTGTACAGGTCGTTCTGCGCTACTTCACCTCCACCTCCATCAGGCCCTTCGCCTGGGGGGACGAACTCATCCGTCTGACCAGCATCTGGGTCGCTTTTCTGGCGGCGAGTCTGGGGGTCAGAGAGGGAGCTCACCTGAGCGTCGAGTTTTTTCTGAACAAATTTCTGCCCCCGCCCCTCATAAAAATCGTCAAACAGGCGGCCAACGTCGTGGTCCTTGTGTGTCTGGCGGCGCTCGTCTGGTTTGGAATCGAGCAGACGCGTCTGAATTTGGTCAGCTCTTTGCAAAATCTGAACATCTCTCTGGCGCTTTTTTACGCCGCGATCCCCGTGGGCTGCAGCTATCTCTTTGTGGATTATCTCCTGATTCTGATTTACGGCTTTCATCCCTTTGCCTCGATGAACGCCGGAAAGCCGGATCCCAGGCGGGGAGGCTAAGGGAATGCTGCAGGCGGCTCTGGTGTTTGCGCTCCTTCTGCTGTTCATCTTTCTGGGTTTTCCGATTTACGTGTCCACCATTATCACCGCGATTCTTTTCATCGTTGCCATGGATATTCCCTTCACCCTGGTCATCATCAAAATGTTCGGCAGCATCGACTCCTTTTCTCTGATGGCGATTCCCTTCTTCATCATTGCCGGGAACATCATGACGGGGTCGCGGATCACCGATAAACTGGTGAACTTCGCCAATGCCGCCGTTGGCCAGTTCAAAGGCGGACTCGGTCACGTCAACATCCTTGCCTCCATGCTTTTCGGGGGCATTCAGGGTTCCGGAGCGGCGGACGCCTCCGCTATCGGCGGAATGCTGATTCCCGCCATGGAAAAACAGGGTTACGAAAAGGACTACGCTGTGGCGGTGACGGCGGGGTCTTCCATGCTGAGTCCGATCATTCCGCCCAGCATCGCCATGATCCTCTATTCCTTCTACACGGAGACTCCGGTGAGCCGGCTGTTTCTGGGCGGGGTCATCCCCGGCGTCATGATTGGGGTTCTGCAGATGGTGGTGAACGCCGTCGCCTATCGCCGGAGGGGCTACAGCTTCGAGACGGAAAAATTCTCCTGGAAAAACCTGTGGCGGGCCTTCGTCTCTTCCTTCGGGGCCCTGATTATGCCCCTGATCATCGTCTGCGGGATTGTCTTCGGCCTCGTCACTCCCACGGAGTCCGGGGTGATCGCCATCGCCTACGGCCTGGTCTATGGTTTTTTCATCTCGAAGGAACTGCGGATGAAGGACCTGCCGAAAATTCTGCTGGACTCCGCCGTCACCACGGCGGTGGTCATGATGACGATTTCCGCGGCGGGAGTGCTTTCCAACGTTCTCGTTCGGATGCGTTTCCAGAACGAGGTGCTGAACTTCGCGGTTCACACACTGAAAAATCCTTATCTTGCCACTCTTTTCCTGATGGCTGTGCTGCTGGTCCTGGGCTGTTTCCTGGATCCCACCATCCTGATCGCCATGTTTGCCACCAGCATCCTCTCCATCGGCAACGCGCTGGGATTCGATCCCATCCATTACGGGGTGCTCATGGTGATTGTCATGCAGGTGGGGGCCATTACGCCGCCGGTGGGGACGTTCCTTTTCATCAGCTGCGGCATCGCCCGTCTTCCACTGGAAGAAAGCATTGGGGCGCTTTTACCCTACATTGGCGTGATTTTGCTGGTGATCCTCGCCATGATTTTCTTCCCGCAGATCGTCACGTTTTTGCCCTCGATGGTATAAGGGGGGATTTGCGTCATGCAGAAAAAGAGCGATGGACAGAATTACGCACCCCGAAGCCAGGGAAAAACCGTTCCAGTGGCGGCTCCGGGGGAGTTTCGAGTGGGGGTGATGGCCCTCGATCACGGACACATTTACGGGATGTGTAACGGGCTGGCGGAGGCCGGAGCCGAAATTGCCCTTGTCTGGGATCCGGACCCGGAAAAGACGCTGGCCTTTCAGAAGGCCTTTCCTCAGGTCCGAATCGCCCGAAGCCGGGATGAAATTCTGGAGAACGGCGATATTCGACTGATCGCGTGCGCCGCTGTTCCGGGGGACCGGTGTGACCTGGGAGTTGCGGCCCTGAGGAGCGGGCACGATTTCTTCGTGGACAAGCCCCCTCTCATCACCAGAGAACAGCTGAAGCAGGCGAGGGAGGCGGTTTGGGAGACCGGACGGAAATACGGCGTGTACTACAGCGAACGCCTGCACGTGGAGGCGGCCGTTCGAGCCGGAGAGCTTCTGCAGGAAGGGGCGATCGGTCGGGTGGTGCAGGTGATGGGCTGGGGCCCCCATCGAGTGGGTCCGGTTTCCGGACGTCCGGACTGGTTTTTCGACAAAAGCCGGTACGGAGGGATTCTGGTGGACATCGGCTGTCATCAGATCGAACAGATTCTGACCTTTGCGGGAGCGGAGGGCGCCAGGATCGCTCACAGCCGCGTCGCCAACTTTGCTCACGAGGAACACCCCCGTTTCGAGGATTTTGGAGACGTGAACCTGATATGCGATAACGGCGCGGCGGGTTATTTCCGGGTGGACTGGTTCACTCCCTCCGGGCTGGGGGCCTGGGGCGACGGACGGACCCTGATTCTGGGCACGGAGGGCTATATTGAAATCCGCAAATATATTGACGTCGCATCGGACGCGGAAGGGGATCATATTTACCTTGCGGACCGGAAGGGCGAGCACCACATCAGAGCCGCGGGGACCTGCGGTTTTCCGTTCTTCGGGCGTTTCATCCGGGACTGCCTGGACCGCACGGAGATGGCCATGACCCAGGAACACGCCTTTGCCGCCGTCGAACTCGCGATCGAGGCGCAGGAAAGAGCCTGGTCCTCCGGAACCGACGGATACAGGGAAACGGGGGAATGACGGAATGACGGGAATCGCGCTTCTGGGAGCGGGGGCGATTGCGGGAGTTCACGCCGACGCCTGCGGACAATGGAACAATCGCTGTGAGGTTCGCGCCGTCTGCGATCTGTATCCTGACAAGGCGAAGGCCCTCATCGAAAAAAAGGGACTGAGGAAGGCGGCGGCGTATGGAGATATTGACGCGGTTCTGGCCAGAGACGACATTGACGCGGTTTTCATATGCCTGCCCCCGGACGTCCACGCTTCTGTGGCGATCCGCGCTCTGAACGCGGGCAAACATGTGCTCGTGGAGAAGCCCATGGCCGCCAGCCTTCAGGAGTGCGACGCCATGATCGAGGCGGCGGCGGCGGCGAAGGGGAAAATTCTGTCGCCGGTGGCTCAGAATCGCTTCAGGACCCCCAACGCCAGGGTGAAGCGCATGATCCGGTCCGGAGATGCCGGCAGGGTGCTGTACGCCACGGTCAACTCCCTCTGGTGGCGTGGCGGGAACTATTACGACATCTGGTGGCGTGGGACCTGGGAGAAGGAGTGCGGAGGGTGTTTCACGAGCCACGCCGTGCACCATATCGATCTTCTCCTCTGGATGCTGGGAAAACCGGAGAGAGTTACCGCCGTCATCGCCAACGTTGGGCACGACAACTCCGAATGCGAGGACCTGGGCGTCGCCATCCTCGAATATACGGGAATGCTGGCGCAGATTTCCGCTTCTCTCGTGACCCACGACGAAGAACAGGAGCTGATTTTTCAGACCGACCGGGGACGGCTCTCCGTTCCCTGGCGGACCGCGGCCTCGAAGGCCCTTCCCAACGGCTTTCCTGAAGAGGACGTCGAAAACCGGAACGCGCTGCAGCGATGCTATGAGAATATTCCGGAACTGACGGTGGAGGGACACCCCGCCCAGATCGGCAACTTTCTGGACGCCATTTCCGGGGACGCCCCTCTGCAGGTGACAGGAGAAGAGGGCAGAAACGCCATTGAGCTCATTATGGCGATCTATAAAGCCTCCCTGGAGCGAGCGCCGGTAACTCTCCCCATTGGCCGGGAGGACCCTTTTTACCGCCGTGAGACCATGGCCGCGGCGATGCCCCGTTTTCATCAGAAGACCCGTTCCGTGGAAAATTTCACGACCTCGGAAATCACCCTTGGAAGGGACGTGGGAAAGTGATGCAAGAAAAGTGATGAAAGAAAAGTGATGAATGGAATATGAAAAAACCGTTTTGTATCGCCTGCCTGTTCTGTCTGGCGCTTTCCTGGGGGCTTTCGTTTGCCGCCGGCGCCGCTCCGAAGCAGAAAACTGCCGTTCCCGTATCCTCGCCTCTGCCTGAAAAAGGAACCTGTGCCGTTCTGGTGAAGGGGCCGAATCCTCAAAGGGATTCTGAGATGGAGGAACTCCTCTCACGGCGGCTGAAGGAGAAGGGATATCGGGTCGCCGACGGAAAAAAACAGGCTGCAATCCGGGGGGATAAATCGGCGGAGGCCGCCCTGGAAGGCGATACGGACGCCGTTAAACGCCTGGGCAAACGGTACGGCGTCGCTGTGATAATCTCGGTCAGCATCCGTCTGGACGGGGAGACTCAGCGCAACGAATTCAATCTTTTCACCGGAACGGCTTCCGCGGCGGTGACGGCGATAAACTCCGCAGGCAAAGTCCTCTGGTCTGACGCCACTGAGGGCAAAGAGATGGGCTATACCCGGGACGAAGCGGAGCGCAGGGCAGCAGACGCGGCTGCAGAGGCGGCTTTCCTGCGGATGACCCGGTAAGGAAATCGCCGCCTTCGTGTCGAACACGGCCTGGGTCCCTTTTCAGTATGGGTTTCGCAGTCCGCTGAAAAGTCGAGATTATGGGATGAGCAGCTTCTCCATCGGAAAACGCTGAGTGTGTCTGTCGGAGGGTTGCGCGTCTTTCGCGGGGTATCCCAGAACCAGCATGGCCGCTGGAACGAGGTTGTCGGGAAGACCGAACTCCTCCACCGTTTTTGCCGGGTCAAACTTCATCACCCACACCGACCCCAGTCCGGAGTTTTCCGCCGTGAGCATCATGTACGTGGTGGCGATGGAGGCGTCGGTTTGCCCGCTCCGTTCTCCGTCGAAAGGACGCTCCCAACAGACGTTTTTGTCGTAACATACGATCAGAACCAGGGGCGCTCTGTAACGGCAGGGCGTGCAGAGGTCGATCTTTGCCAGTTCTTCCGGTTTTTGAACGACGCGTATGCGGTGGGGCTGCAGGTTGCCCGCCGTGGGAGCGGTTCGGCCCGCCTCCAGAATGGCGTCGAGCTTTTCTTTTTCCACGGGCGTGGACGCGAAACTTCGCACAGAATATCGCTTATTCAGGACGTTTTGAAAATCCATTTTCGCTGAAACCTCGGCTTTCTTTTTGAAATTCAGGGAGACTCATCAATGGATGCGGTTTTTTGCCGGCCGCTTCTTTGGACGCATTATAGCAGACTCCGGGAATTACTGATGTCGAAAAGTTTGTAATGCGCTACTGATATACTAATATATTGATGCCAATCACCGCAAATTCGTTATCAGGAGGAAGATATCATGTTGAATTTTCGTTCCGCAAGCGTTCGAATCGCCAACAGTTCCCGGGCTGTAGAGGAGTGTATCAGCGTTCTTTACGGAGACGAAGCGCTTCCGAAGGGCGGATTATGGATCGTCAACGCCGTAATCGGTCATCGGCTGGATAAAGTCGCCGATGCCATTCACGCCCGTATCCCGGAGGCGTCGGTGGTGGGGAGCTCCTGCGGCGGCGTTATCGGAAGAGAAGGCGCCGGAGAGTCCATGAGTCACCTGGCGGTTATGGTGGTGGAGGGCCCGGCTGAAGAAGTGGCCTGGGCGGCAGTGGACGATTTCCATGCCGACAGCGCCTTCGAAAAGGGCCTGGAACTGGCGAAAAAACTGAAGGAAAAACTCCCTGCCGCGAATGTGATCTACCTGTTGAGCCCCGGTCTCGATTCGTGCAACAACGAACTTGTGTCCGCCTTCGATGAGGTGTTCGGGGAGGTGCTCCTTTTCGGCGGAGCGTCTTCGGATAACTACAAGGCCGTCACCACGTCGCAGTACATCGGAGACCGGGCCAGCCTCACCGGCGTCTGGGCGGTGGGGTTTGCGGATAAGACGCTGAAGGCGGCGGCCCGGGCCACCCATGGCTTCAACGCCTGCGGCGAACCTCTGACCGTTACGAAGGCCGGACACAACCGAATTTTGGAGTTTGACGGGCTTCCCGCCTGGACCGCCTACACCAGCGCCCTGGGAAACCTCGCCGCCGAAGACGTGAAAAACGTTCTGATCACGGGAGGATTGGCCATCAAACTGCCACCGGATCTGGCGGCAGAGTACGGAAATCCGCATATCCTTCGCATGGGGCTGCCCATGGACGAAACGGGAGCCATCCGGCTGTCCGTGTCCGCGGAGGAGGGCGAGCAGTGGTACATGACCACCCGGGACGAGGATCTGATTTTTTCGGAGCAGAAAAGAACCCTGTCCTCCCTGCGCAAAGAGATTGCGGAAAATTCTCTTCAGGGCGAAATTCATCCGGTGGCCGTCTTTCAGTCGGACTGCCTGCTGCGGGGAAGGACGCTTTTCGACAGGGTCATGAAGGATGAAATCATCACCATGATGCAGAACGCTTTTCTGAACAACGGGGAGATCCCGCCCTGGCTGGGCATGTACGGCTTCGGAGAGTTCTGCCCTCTGGGAGGGGAAAACTTTTTCCACACCTACACCACGTCCCTGCTGGTGCTGTACCGGTAAAAACGGTTCCCGCTCCGGAAAAGTAATAATTGAGAGATAATAATATTGAGAGAGAAATAATGAACGGGGAGGATTATCAATTGAAAACGGCGATCAAAGGCGGAACGGTGGTTACGGTGGTGGGAGAGATTCTTCAGAACGGCGTGGTGCTGACTGAGGGCTCCAAAATAACCGCCGTGGGCGTGGACGTGGGCATTCCCGGGGACGCGAAGGTTATCGACGCCTCCGGCAAGTGGGTGACCCCTGGATTTATCGACGCCCATACGCATATTTCCACGTTCAATGAACCCCAGACCATGCCGCTGCTGCCGGGGATGCTGGATGGCAATGAGGTCAGCGATCCCATAACGCCTCATATTCGCGGCATCGACGCCCTCAATCCCCACGATGTGGCCATTGAAAACACGAGAAAGGCCGGATTTACGACCTGTTATACCGGTCCCGGCTCCGCCAACGTTTTGGGGGGCACAGGCATCAGTTTCAAGACGAAAAAGGGCGACACCATTTTCGACATCGTCATTCCGGGCTCGGAGCACATGAAAATGGCCCTTGGAGAAAATCCGAAAAGGGTGTACGGCACGGACAAAAAAATGCCAGTGACCCGCATGGGGACAGCCGCCCTTCTGAGGGAGACGCTGTATAACGCGAAGGTGTATGCGGAGCAGCTCAAAAGAGCGGAATCCGACCCCGAAAAAGCGCCGAAGCCCGACTTCAAACTGGAGGCTCTGCTTCCCCTGATGCGGGGAGAAATGAAATGCCGCATTCATGCCCACAGAGCCGACGATATTGTGACGGCCACGCGAATCGCCGAAGAGTTCAACTTGAAATATTCGATTGAACACTGCACCGAAGGCTATAAAATTCTCGATTATCTGAAAGAGAAGGGTGTGGACTGCGTGATCGGGCCTGTGACGATGGCGCTCTCCAAGATGGAAATCTGGGGCTGCAAACTGGAAACGCCGGGCATTCTGGAGAAGGCCGGCATCAATTTCTGTCTGACGGCGGACACCTCCTCCGGCACAAAATATCTTCCGGCTCACGTGGGGCTTTGCATTGCCAGAGGACTTTCGGAAAAAAGGGCTTTTGAGTCCGTGACGATCCGCGCGGCCCGACTTCTGGGTCTGGAAAAACGCGTCGGCTCCCTGGAACCGGGCAAGGACGCCGATATTGCCATTTTTTCGGGGCATCCCTTCAGCAATATGTCCCTTTGCGAGACCACCGTTATCGACGGAGAAATTTACGACAACCTGAGCTGACGACGGACGAAAGAACCGCGACGCCCGCCTTCGGACGCGGACGAGCCGAGGGCGGGCGTTCGTTATGGCTCAGCTATAAAAATGAGGTGTCAGCGCTTTTTGTTCTGCAGATCCACAGTCGCGGCATCGAAGTGTCGCCGTTCGACGAAAAGGTCGGAAGCGTTTTTTGATGTTTGCGCGTCTGGCGTCTGCGCGTTCCGGTCTGTTTTCTCCCGAAGAGCGAGCATGGAGGCCCTGCGGCAGATGAAGGCGATGTCGGCGCCGCTGCAGTTTTCCGTCAGGGCGGCCAGGTTTTTCAGGCTCACGTCGTCCGCGAGTTTTTTCCCGCGCAGTTCAATGGAAAAAATTTCCTCCCGGGCCGCCATGTCGGGCATGGGCAGCTCCAGAACCATGTCGAAGCGTCCGGCGGCGAGAAGAGCCGGATCCACCAGGTCGAGGCGATTCGTGGTCGCCAGCACCACAACTCCCGTCAGTTCCTCGATTCCGCTCATTTCCGCCAGAAACTGTCCGATGACCCGTTCCGTGAAGGCGGCTCCGCTTCCGGATTCGCGCCCGCGGGTGGGGACCAGGGATTCGATTTCGTCAAAATAGAGAATCGAGGGAGCCGCCTGTTTCGCCGTCTTGAAAACCTCCCGGAGGGCGCGTTCGGACTCGCCCACGTACTTCGACATCAGGGACGGTCCCTTGACGGAGATGAAGTTGACGCCGCTTTCTTTCGCCAGTGCCTTGACCAGCAAAGTTTTACCCGTGCCCGAAGGTCCGTGGAGCATGATTCCTCTGGGGGGCTGAATGTTGTAACGTTCAAAAAGTTCAGGATTGTGAAGGGGCCATTGTACCGCGTCGCAAAGTTCCTTTCGGATTTCCTCCAGCCCGCCGATGTCCTCCCAGGAGATGTCGGGGACCTCCACAAAAACCTCGCGGATGGCGGAGGGATCGATTTCCATCAGGGCGGAGGTGAAATGGGACATCTTCACTTCCAGAGCCGCGACTTTTTCGTAGGGAATTTCCTGGGTCTGGAGGTTGACGGAGGGAAGGACATCCCGCACACAGGCCATGGCGGCTTCCTTCGCCAGCGCCTCCAGGTCCGCGCCCACAAAACCGTGGGACAGGTCCGCCACGCGTTTCAGGTCCACATCTCCGGCCAGAGGCATCCCTCGAGTGTGAATCTGCAGAATTTCATGACGTCCTCTGCGGTCGGGAATGGGAATGGAGATTTCCCGGTCGAACCTCCCCGGGCGGCGCAAAGCCGGGTCCAGAGAGTTGGGGATGTTCGTCGCGCCGATTACGACGATCTGGCCGCGGGATTCAAGCCCGTCCATCAGGGCCAGCAGCTGGGCCACCACTCGTCGTTCAACCTGCTTTTCTCCGCCCATTTCCTCGCGTTTTGGGGCGATGGCGTCGATTTCGTCGATGAAAATAATGGAAGGCGAACGAGACTGGGCCTCTTCGAAGATGTTGCGCAGCCGCTCCTCGCTTTCTCCGTAAAATTTTCCGATGATTTCCGGCCCGGAAATATGGGTGAACCAGGCGTCGGTTTCGTTGGCCACTGCCCGGGCGATGACAGTTTTCCCCGTGCCGGGGGGCCCGTAGAGCAGCACTCCCTTGGGGGGCTGAATGCCGAGGCGCTCGAACACCTGAGGAAAACGCAGAGGCAGCTCAATCATTTCCCGGATGTGACGAATCTGGTTTCCCAGTCCGCCGATGTCTTCGTAGGAAATTTTTCTCGGCATCGTTATTTTTAGATTTTTTAGCAGATTCAGATAGGTGGCTTTGCTTACGACCACCGCTCCTTCAGGCGTGGTTTCCGACACGCGAAAATCGCAGATGCGCGTCCCGAAAAGATTCAGGCGAATACGATCCCCTGTGGTCAGGGGAACTCCCTCCAGCAGGGAGAGGACGTAGGCGCTGTCCCGTTCTCTGTCCGTCAATGCGATGGAAGAAAGGGGCTGCAGCGTGATGCTGCCGGCGAAATGATGATCGGCCCGTCGAACGACCACTGTTTCCTCCAGCGCGGTTCCCGCGTTTTCTCGAATCAGTCCGTCGATTTGTATGACGCGTTTTCCGCAGTCTTCGGGGTCGCAGCCGTGGACGCGCACCGCTGTCGTCTGTTTTCCCTCGATTTCGACGATCTGCCCCTCGGTGAGACCAAGAACCGCCATGTCGGCGGGGTCCATTCGGGCGATGCTCCTGTTGGCGTCGCCGGGCAGCGCTTCCTTCACTTTGAACACCTTAAAACCTCCCTGATGCGCTTTCTGTACAATCTGTACAATTTATACAATCTATACGAAATGTACAATACTACATCGATACTTTTGTATCCGCACTATGTGATATTTGCATTCCCAACGACTGTGATATAAATTGGACGTATCTTCCATGAGTTCTCTCCTTTCCTGTAAGCTTTGAACGGTCCACAGGGATTAGAATTGAGCCCATTTCCGTATCTGTCAAATTCCAAGAGTCCCTCGGCAGAACCGGGGGTTTACCTAATTTAATTAATTCACCTCGGCAACACTCTGTTGCGATTCACACGATAAGAAGTTTTTCGCAAAAATCTGCGGGGATGAGCGTATCGACATAGTAGACGGGAACATTTTTATACGTATAGTAGATTCGGGTCAGCAACAAAGCCGGCGTGTTGGCGTTCACGTTCATCAGGTCAGCCTCTTGAGCGGTAATCAAAACGGGTTTCATCTTTTTGTCGACTTTCGTTAAATCTACTTTCGCGTTTTTTTGAATGAATCCGCGGTTTAATTCATACTGCATTTCTTTCGAAAAATGCGTGCCAAATTCTTGTTTGATATATATCGTTTCCATTCCTGCGATCCGACCGTCGCCGAGGGTTCGGATTTGTCTTGCGATGCCGATGACGGTCCCCTTTGCAATTTGCAGATGCTTTGCGCTTTTTTCATCACAAAGCTGCTCTGAATAGCTTATCAATTCATGATATCCTCCCAATTCCGCCGGGTAATCGAAACTCACAAAGTCTGTTTTAAAGGAAGGGCTGGAGACATATGTTCCAGAACCGTGCTTACGCTCAAGCATGCCTTTTTGCACCAGATCCTGTACGGCCTGACGCACTGTAGCGCGGCTTACGTTCAATTGCTGCGCAAATTCCGGTTCGGACGGGAGTTTGTCGCCTACACGCCAAATGCCATTTTGAATGCGTTCCCGAATAAATTCCTCCACCTGATAATAGAGCGAAATCCCTCGCTGTTTGCTTAAAAAATTGTTAGATTTCGTTATTGGTCGCATGATATTATTTCCTTATTATTTTCAGCGTCGAAATCGATTATATAATATTTCAATGCATCAAGTTTCGATCCGCGGGACGCAATAAAGAATGCTTTCCGAAAATCATCAATCAAACTGCCCACCGCGGCAAGCCGTCATTGTCTCCTCAAATGGCCTTGCCTGTGAAGCACAATATACTATTATGACAGATTATCCTTTTAAAATC
>JAISUO010000017.1 GCA_031272035.1 Synergistaceae bacterium | reverse complement strand
TGGAAATGGAGGGTTTTCAGCTCCAGTCCGTAAAGGCGGTTCAGGTTTTCGCTGGCCATCACGTCGGAGACCGGACCATAAAGATAACGCGCGTCCGATTCTATAACCAGCGCACGGGTAGCGATGTGGAGGGCATGCTGAGGCGAATGGGTCGTCATGACCACCGCCAGCCCTTCATCTGCCAGTTGTTTCAGCGTTTTCAGAATAACATCCTGATTTTTGAAATCCAGCGCGGAGGTCGGTTCGTCCAGCACGAGACAGGAGGGATTCGAGACCAGCGCCCGGGCGATCATGACCAGCTGCCGCTGTCCGCCGCTGAGGCTCATGCAGCCCCGTTGGGCGAGGTCGGCGATACCGAGGCGCGCCAGAGCTTCCTGAGCACACTGATAATCCCGCCTGTCCGGGACGGAGAAGAGGCCGATCTTCGACGCGCGCCCCATGACCGTCATCTCCAGAACACTGTAATTGAAAGCGGGAATCGAAATCTGGGGAACATAGCCCGGAGTTCCCACGCGGCGGAACTTCCCTTCGACGGGCTTCAAAATCCCCAACAGCAGCTTCAGCAGCGTCGTTTTACCGCATCCGTTGGGCCCCAGAACGGCAAGAATTTCCCCCCCTGCCAGAGAGCAGGAAAAATTCCGAAGAATCCACCCGCTTCGGAGGCCGTAACGAAACCCCAGTCCCTCCGCCTGAAAAATCGTGTTCTCCTTTTTTTCGGTCATCGCTCTTCTTCTCCTTTCATCAGCCGGTACATCAAAGCGGCAAACAGCGGCGTTCCCACAAGAGCGGTGAGAATGCCCATGGGAATTTCCACCTCCACGAGAGTACGGGCCAGGGTGTCGATCAGAACCGTGTAAACGGCGCCCAGCACCCCCGACAGAGGAATGAGACGCCTGTGGTCGCTGCCCACGAACATTCGAGCGAAATGCGGCGTCACCAGGCCGACCCAGCCCACAACCCCCGCCAGAGCCACCGTCGCCGAAGCCACAAGGGCCACGACGCCCATCACCAGCCACCGAGAACGCTGCGGATCAATTCCCAGCGCCTGCGCCTCTTCGCCGCCAAGAGAGAGCACGCTGACGCGAAAGCGCAAAAGATGCAGCAGCAGCCCCGCCAGCATCAGGATGGGCGCGGAGTGTAAAAGTTTGTCCCAGGAGGCCGAGGCGAAGCTTCCCATCAGCCACACGACGATGGCGGGAAGTTTGTCGTAGGGGTCGGCGACGTACTCGATCAGAGAAATCAGCGCCGTGAAGAAGGCATTGATGATAATTCCTCCCAAAACAAGGCTCAGAGGGGAAGTGGTTCGGCCCCGGTTGCAGAGACACCAGACCATGACCAGCGACAGCAGGCCTCCAAGATAGGCGCAGCCCATCGTCGCAAAAGCGTTTTCAAACAGCAAAATCGCGATGACTCCGCCAAAAGCCGCTCCGGACGAAACGCCAATGACCTGCGAACTGACCAGGGGATTTTTCAGTATCCCCTGCAGAGCGGCTCCGGACATGGCCAGAGCCGCCCCCGAAAGAGCGGCGCCAAGAACGCGGGGCAGTCGTATCAGAACCACCACGCGATACTGAATGTCCGTCCACCAGGGGTCCAGCGCCATGAAGTGCGACAGCAGAATGCCGCCCACGTTTTTGCAGGGAATGAAGTAGCGCCCGACGGACAGAGCGCCCACTCCCCAAAGCAGAAGAAAGAGCGCCAGAAGAAGGCATTTTCGCATCGCGAAGTTATTTCGCCGCTTTTGAAGCCGCAAACCGGCCGTAGTTCGCCGCGTCGGCGTTCATGGTCATCCTCAGAACACCGTCGATATCTTCCTCGGTGGGGACGTGATTGTAGAGAAATTCATAGGCTTTCGCAATCTCCTCCCGAAGATTCCAGTTGAACGCGTCGGGGTGCGCCAGCATGGCCAGCCACTTCCACATGAGAGGGGACTCCTGATTGGGAGGATCCCAGCGGTATCCGCCCAAAGGCATTTTGTAGACCCGCCGGTCCTTTACGGCCTTCACTCCGGCGAAATTTCCGTTGGCGTAGACGTCCTTCGGCGAAACCGCGCTCTGAAACCCGTTCAGCAAAATGATGTCGGGGTCCCACTCCAGAAGCTGCTCCTCGTTGATCTGGCTTTCACTGGGCGCTTCTTCCGCGGGATTCACGCCGCCCACCATCTTAATGAAATAATCGAAATAGCTGTTTTTGCCGCCAATTTTGATGCTGTCCCCATAACGATAAAGATAGAGAATTTTAGGGCGTTTTTCCTGTGGAATGGCCGCCACGGCCCTGTCCAGTGCCGCACGCTCACCGCGATGCCAGGCCAGAATCTCGTCGGCGCGATTTTTTTTGCCCAGAACGGTCCCGAACATGCCGATCCACGTCTCCAAATCCTCCTGAGTTCCATATTTCAGGAGGACAACGGGCAGTTTCGCCGCTTCGATGGGCTTCACGATGTCGTCGCCGCGGTCGCCCCACTGAAATACGACGTCGGGTTCAAGGGTCAGAAGCGTTTCCACGTTGGGAGCGAATCCCTCCCCCATCACGATATCGCTGTTGATTTTCAGCGCTCCGGGGAAAAATTTACTCAAAATGCCCTCCTGAAGGGCCTGTTTGGCGGAGGGATTCATGCCCACCAGACGCGACTCGCTTCCATCCAGGGCAATCGTCATACTGGACGCGGGAATGGGGACGGTAACGATTTTTTCCGCGGGTTTGGCCAGCTCGGTCGTCCGACCATACTGGTCGAGAATCGAAACGGGCGCGGCAAAAGCGGTTTTACAGACGATCATCACGGCGACGCATATTCCAAGTTTGATGACTCTCACAGTCAACACTCTCCTTTTTATCATTTTTATCATTATTTTCAGCACACTTCGTAATCGAAGATCTCCTTCGGGTCGTGCCCGATGACGTGCGCCGCGATGGTTTCCTTTATTTCCTGCAGCCGCTTCAGCTCCTCCGGGGTGATGACGCCCGCGCCGTCCTTCAGGGCCAGAGGCGCGAACTCGTCCGGGACAAGGCCGTGCTTCAGCCGCACGCGCAGCATACGGGTCCCGCAGAAAACCTCGAAATAAAACCGGCCTCTCCCCGGCGTTTTGGGGGCGGAATCTCCTTCCACGACGCCGGTATCCACGGAGTAACGTCCGCCTGAAACGCAGCGCGTGACCATTTCCACCGCGTCCCTTACGCCAAGCCCTTCCATGCCGCTGAAAAAACGGATCCGGTCACGGTCCGCCGGACCGTCGGGAGACAACACCGAAAACGCCAGATTCAAACACTGAAAACCTATGGCCACTCCCGCAATATACCGGCGTCCATGATATTTCACCGCGTCCTCCCACGCGATTTTCCCTTCGCCAAAATCGTCCTTTACCCACACAGCCAACTCGCTCATCGACTTCTCGCCTCCAAATTTTTATACAGTGTTCTTTCACATTTATAAGTACAAGCAAACTTAAAAAAGGTCAGAAAAATTTTCCCCCTCTGTTTTCATAACAGCGAGCTTCATTCCGAATTGATAATTCTTTATAATTATGTTTGTTGAATATAACTTTTCAAAATGCCTTTGTCAAGGTATTTTATAGCACCCTCTTTTCTGAAACATCTTTTCTGGTATCCTGTCCAGAGAATGTTCCGGGGGTGGAGAAAACATGTGCGTTTCAAAAAGAGGCCTCTATCTGGCCAATGCGGCTCTGCTGCTCCTTTTTATGGGCCTGGTTTACGCGTGGTCCATCTTTGTCACGCCGATGGAGGCCGAGTTTGGGTGGACCCGATCTCAGACGTCCCTGACTTTTTCCATCTGCATGTCCTGCTTCTGCGTCGGAGGATTCACCTCGGGGCTCATTCTGAAGCGACATTCCCCGTTCGTGGTTATGCTCCTCTGCGCTCTGTGCCTGACGAGCGGCTTCACGCTGACTTCCCGCATCGACTCTCTGACGGGACTCTACATAACGTACGGCGTTCTGGTCGGATTTGGCATTGGACTGGCTTACAACTGCGCCAACTGCGTCATTGTCGGATGGTTTCCCGAAAAACCGGCCTTCGCGTCCGGAGTCGCCCTCATGGGGTTCGGACTGGGAGGGCTGGTGCTGGGCTCCCTCAGCACGGCCATGATTGCCGCCCTTGGGTGGCGTTCCACTTTTTCCGGGCTGGCGATTGCCTTTGGCGCGATCGTTCTTTTCTGCTCCCTGTTCCTCAAAAATCCCCCCAAAGAAGCCGCTGCGTCGTCTTCTTCAGCCCCTGTGCGGAATGACGAGGAAAATGACGAAGGAAAAAGAGAAAAAATCTGCATGGTCAGGAGGCTTTCGTTCTGGATTTTCTTTCCCTGGGTCGTGCTGCTTACCGCCGCGGGATTTACGCTCGTCGGCAACGCCTCTCTGCTGCCCCTCGACATGGGCTGCAGTCTGAAAGTCGCTTCTCTGCTCACAGGCGTCGTCTCCGTCTTCAACGGGGCGGGACGGGTCATTGTGGGCATTCTGTGCGATAAATTCGGCTGCAGAAAAGCGATGTTCGGCGTCAGCACGGGATTTATCGTTTCCTTCACCATTCTCATTCTCGCGATCAGCCGTCACAGTCCGGAAATTCTGACGATCGGGTACATCTGCGCGGGATTCTCCTTCGGCGGCATCGTCCCCATCAACTCCGCGGTGTGTTATTCCTTTTACGGAAGCGAGAACTACGCCATCAACTTCTCCATCATCAACCTGAACGCGATTATCGCCTCGTTTGTGGGGCCTTTTCTGTCCAGCGGCCTGCAGGCCCTGACAGGTTCCTTTATCAGCGTGGCCGTCGTCATGATCGGTTTTGGAACGGCGGCCCTCGCACTGACCCTGATACTGAAAAAGCCCTGAGTCTCCATCAAAAAACCGCCCGCACAGACGTGCCAGGCGGAGTGCACACCAAAAAGCGGGCCAGTGAAAATTTCTCATCGGCCCGCCTCTTTGAACGATTATGAAGTGTTCAGGACACTTTTTTCATATTTTTCACACCCTGAAGGGGTCTCCAACGAAGTGCGGGCCGTGGGAGATGACCTCGCCTCCCGTCTTTGTCACGATCACCATGTCCTCGTAGTTCATGCCGCCAAGCCCCTTCAGATAACAGGGAGTCTCCACGCAGATCACCATCCCCGCTTCGAGAGGCCGGGTTTCACTGGGACAGATGATCGGCGGCTCGAAGGAGGACGGTCCCACGCCGATGCTGTGCCCCATATGCCCGCGCTCATACCAGGGGTATTTCTTTTTGATGAAGTCGAAGGAGGTGTCGAACAGTTCCCTGAACGTCGTCCCCGGCTTCACGGTTTCCAGCATCATCCGTTCGGCTTTATAGAGCGTTTCGGCCATCTCGTAAAGGTCCTTCCGAACGTCGCCGATGAGCCAGGTTCGGGCGTAGTCCGTGGAGTAGCCCCGATAACCCCCATTGGCCCCTCCGTCGCTGCGCAGAATGTCGCCGTTACGGATTGTCCGCTCCGTGGACGGTGCGAAGCGCCCGCCGTTGGAGCCGGTGACGAAGTAGCTCCAGTCGCTGGGAAGATATTTGCCCGACGCGTAAATGTGGTCCTTATAGACCCTCAGCAGGTCACATTCCCGGGTTCCTTCCCTCGCAAGGGCGGCGGCAGCCCTCAAACCCTCGTCCACATACTTCGTCATGTCCCTGTACAGGGCGAGCTCTTCCTCCGACTTGACGACGTGGAGCTCCAGCAGCAAACCGGTGCAGTCGATAAATCTGGCGTCCGGGAGATATTCTTCCAGCGATTTAAAAAAATCGACGGAAACATACCCCATCTCAATTCCTATCGTGCCTTTATGGGCTCCACGGTTCTCCAGAGCATCCCGCAGCACCGTCATGGACCGGTCGAACTGAGAAAATTTCTCCCTCTGCCGCGCCTGGTTTTTCGGGGGGTTGTCCAGGTCCCAAAGCTGAATCCAGGACTGATAGGAAAGGAGCTCGAAATTCTCTTTCACCCGGGGATGTTCGAGAAAGCCCTCCACCTCGAAATCCATGCAGATCACGGCGTCCTTACGAGCCTCACCGGGAGAGAGGACGACCATGGCGCACCCGATCTGACGCGAAACGTTGTGCATCTGGCTGTACTCCCCCACCGTATAAACAAAATTTTCCGGCGAAAGGACCAAAAGGGCGTCCATTCCCGTTTTTTTCATCAAAGCGCGAGCTTTCCCGAAATCGATCATTGGCCGTTCCTCCCCGCTCCAGGTCAGTGCACGAGATCCAGGCGCGGTTTGGTTCCTTCCGGCAGAGGGGATACGTAGACCTCGTCGCCTCGCTGTTTTATGAACGCCGCTTTTGCTTCGCTCAGCAGCCCCGGACGTTTCAGCATTTCCACGCCGGCAAGCCCCAAAACCTGAGCGGCCACCAGCATACTTTCATGCCCGATGTGCATACCCACCGTCGCGGTATACTGCCAGGAGTGGGTCGTCGCCCCGATGGGCCCGCCCGCCGTTTCGATCTGCGAGGTGGGAACCACATAGCTGACGTCGCCCACATCCGTGGAGCCCGGGGTGGGCTTGCCTCCGTCGATCACCTGGGGGACGATAAAATCGCAGAGAATTTTATCTCCCACGTCGATTCCGTACTTTTCCATCAGGTCCTTTTTTCCATTTTCGTAACGGTCGGGAATCGTTTCGAGAATTCCACGGGCGAAGACCTGATCCTCTTCCGTAAACGCCGGCGGGCCCACCTCCGCGAATTTTTCCGCCAGAACACGCTCCAGAACGGGATTGCTCAGCACGTTGTAACACCCGTTCAAAAATTCGATTTCCATGGTGGTTCCCGTAGCCAGAGCCGCGCCTTCAGCGCATTTAATCACCCGCTCGTAAGTTTCCTCCACCTGAAAGCGTCGCGGCGCCCGGACGTAATACCAGACCGTGGCCTCCGCGGGAACGACGTTGGGCTCTCCGCCGCCGTTGGTGATCACATAATGGATTCGAACGTCCGGGATAACGTGTTCCCGAAGGAAATTAACCGCCACGTTCATGATTTCCACCGCGTCCAGGGCGCTTCTCCCGTTGAAAGGGTCCGCCGCGGCGTGGGCCGTTCTTCCGTGGAAGTGAAATTTCGCCGAGTTCATCGCCGTACAGGCCGTCCCCCAGACGCCGTTCACGGAAAGCGGATGCCAGGTCAGGGCGCAGTCCAGCCCGTCGAAACATCCCGCGCGAACCATAAAAACCTTTCCGGCCACAAGTTCTTCCGCCGGACAGCCAAAATATTTCACGCGTCCCTTCACCGCGCCGGACTCGATGGCGTCCTTCACCAGAAGAGCTCCGCCCAGAGAGCCCACTCCAAGCAGGTTGTGTCCGCAGCCGTGCCCCGCTCCTCCGGGAATCGCCGGGGCTTTTTCCACGCAGATTTTCTGGGACAGGCCGGGCAGCGCGTCGTATTCACCCAAAAAGCCCACCACAGGCCCGGAAGTTCCATACTCAGCCACAAAAGCGGAGGGTATATCCGCAACCCCCATCGTCACTTTGAAACCTTCGCCGCGCAAATATTCCGCAAGCGCCTCCGCCGAGCGCACCTCTCTGAACGCGGGTTCCGCAAATTCCCATATTCGGTCGGCAAGCTCCGTCAGAGCCCTGCTTCGCCGTTCTATTCCCTTCAGCATGACGTCACACCTGAAATTTAGGAATCGTCACTTGATGCTGAACACTTTTTCCGGAATTTCAACATCGGTCATGTGCATGTAACCCTTTCCCAAAATATAGGTATCCTGACGAATCAGGAGGAAGTTGTTTTTCCGAACGCCGGTTCCCGCGTCGGTGTAGTACGTGGCGCTCCACTGGGCTCCGGGGGTGTACTTGTTGTAGGCATCGAGGATGTCTTTACGATTGCCGGGCCTGGCCTTTCCCTCGACGATCCGCTTGCCGTATTCCGCCAGCGCGGAGGCGTTGGTGTACCCGTAAGAGTAAGCCCAGGTCCCCATTCGACCGCCGCCGCCGGCCGCCACAACCGCCGCCTCGACTTTTTTGAGGATTGCGGGCCAGTCGCCCTTCTCTTTGGAAAGGTCGATGCCCAGAGCGCCGGGATACCCCATCAGAGGAGAGGACATGCCCGTCTCGATAAAGTAGGCTCCAAGCTCCGCGACGCGCTTCAGCATGGGCTCCACCAGAGCGTCGTTGGTCGTGAAAAACGCCGTCTCCTTACCGTACTGATCGATCCAGGTCGGAACCTTTTCCAGCATGTACTGCTGAGCGCCGGCGACACCCACATCGCTGAGCGGGTCGGGGGCCGTCTCAAAAACGAACTTCAGGCCCAGGTCCTTGCAGGTGGACTCCATAATGGCGCGGCTGCGGCTCAGGTTTTCATAGCTCATGTGACGGGGAAAAGAGACGTAGACGAATGTTTTGACGCCAAGTTTCTGCGCGGTCAGGGGAATCGTGTAACTGCGGGCGATCAGGTCCGTGTTGACCACCAGGTCCGCGACGGAGCTGATGATGTTGGGGTCCTCATGAGCCTCGCCGGCAAAAAGAAGGATGTCGGGACGCTTCTCACGAATGCGGCGAAAGGCCTCGGCCACGCCGGGAACCGACTGATGCGTGACGATAACCTTCATTTTGGGATCATCCGCCAGCCCCAGCAGCTGACTGACGGTCGTTTCCATTTCCGCCATGAAGTTGTCGGGATAAGTGATATGCCGGACCATTCCTCCCTTATCCGCATCTCCGTACTCCGCCAGAAGACGCTCCGCTCCCCGAAGGTCGTCCTCGCTCTGGGATACGGTCCCCGTCATAATCCCGATGTGAAACGGCGCCTCCCCCGCTCCCGCGGGAACAGCGGACAACATCGAAAAGATTACAAAAAGAAAAGACGCGCAGAGGACATACCTGAAGTATTTCGCCATCACAATAACCCTCCTCAATTTTCATTTCTTTCTCAAAAACAGGATGAAATGTATTCTAACGTATTTATCTCTAAAATAAGCAACATAATTTTGATAATTTTTGAATAAATTAAATGAAAGGTTAATGAAGAAGCCAATGACGGAATTCAGGCAAGGTTCAGCATCTCGACGATGAGGCCGTGGCGGAGGCCGTCAATGCTGGTCTGAAACGTTTCCACCCCCAGCATTTCCATAGCGCATCGGACAATGCAGGCGCTGGCGAGAATAAGATCCGCCCGTCTGGCGGGCATCCCGGGAATCTTCGTGCGCTCGGCGAGGGAGAGAGACGCGTACAGCTTCACCTGAGCGTCGATGTCGCTTCGGGTCAGGGGCAGCCCCGCCACCTTCACCGGATTGAAGGGAGTGGCGCCGAGCTTGACGGAGGCCATCGCGACCACGCCTCCTCCAAGGCCGATGACCGCAGGATGGAGGCTTTCCCCGTCGGGAACCAGATTGGCCGCGCGAAACATCTCGCGGACATAATCTTCCGCAACCGACACCGCCTCCGGCGCGACAGGATCCGAGCCGAAAAATTTTTCAGTCAGACGTACAGCCCCCACCGCGACGCTCACGGTACGGACAATCTTCGTGCCGGAACCGAAAACGAACTCCGTGCTGCCTCCCCCCGTATCGAAAACCACCTTTTCCCCCGCTTCGGCGGACATTCCGAAAGTCGCCCCCCGCCAGGCCAGACGGGCTTCTTCTTCTCCGGAGAGAATTTCGATGGTGAGGCCGGTCTGCTTCCGGACGCGATCCACGAACTCCGACGCGTTCTTCGCGGTCCGCAGGGCCATGGTCCCCACAAGGCGGGGGCGGGCCCCCATATCCGTCGCCAGGCGCACCAGCCGCCGAAGAACCCGCACGCCCCGGATGATGGTTTCCTCCTCCAGGTATCCGTTCCGCAGGCCCCGCCCCAAACGGACCATATCCGTAATGTCGAGAAGAATGCGCAGACCGTTTTTTTGCCGTCGGGCAACTCGAAGTTTGAAGGAATTACTGCCGATATCCACGACCGCCTTCGTATCGTTTTCCGCCTGCGCATCCGGAGATTTTTTAAAATTTCGGACATTGAACCTGTTCTTACGGGTCATCGTCGAGGTCGCTCTCTTCAAAACTTCCGCCATCGGAGTTCAGTCTCCCCTCCGGCCAGGAGCGGCGGGAGCGCAGCTTTTCCCGAAAAACGAAAAACGTGGCCGTGGCGGGAATCGTCAGCAGCAGCCCCAGAGTCCCCGCGAGGCTGTGAACGATTTCCTGCCCCACATAAGGGTCGTTCAGCAGGCCGATCAGGTCAGGTCCGGCGTTGCTGATCAAAAGAGTCATGGGCAGAGCCGTTCCCAGATACGCCAGGATCAGCGTATTGATCATACTGCCCAAAACCTCGCCGCCCACCCGTATTCCCGACGCCCACAGATGGGTCAGGGATATTTCGGGGTCGTACTCCACGAGTTCCGACATGGCCGCCGTAATGGAAATCCCCACATCCAAAACCGCTCCGATCGCGCTGATAATAATGGAAGACAGCAAAATTCCCTGTATGTCAATCCCCGGAATCGTCGTAAACAGCAGCGACGCGTTCTCGCCTGAAAGCCCGGTAAGATGCCAGAACATCACCATCAGCCAGCCCGCTCCGAACCCTCCCGCCGCCCCGCCCAGGGTCCCCAACAGCGCCACCAGCCGGGTCTGTCTGCGTTTTACGACGCAAAGCACGGTGAAAACGGAGATGAGGAACACCGCCAGAAATGCCAGAGGCACAGGCGGGCTGCCCGTCGCCACGAGGGGGATATACCCCCACATCAACACGACGATGGACAGCCCCAGCCCCAGCAGAGCCCGCAATCCCGACCTTCCGGCGATGGCGATCAGCACGCCGCAGGCCAGTACGATAACCCACACCACCGACGAAACCCGATACGCATCGGCGATCGAATACAGCGCCGATCCGTCCTCGAAAACATCGCTGACCAGAATATAACGGTGTCCCCGCTCGAATTTCACGCCGCCGCCCTCCATCTGCGTGGCGACAAGCCTGAAAGACTGACCCCTCTTCTTTCCCGTCAGAGACTGGACGGTCAGTTCCGTTTTCTCCGTTTTAAAGGGTTCGTCCTCCTCTTCCGAAGGAGACTCGCGGATCGTCTGACCAATGTCCAGGATCCGAACGACATGGGAGTCCTGCGTATTCCAAAACTTCAGAGTATAATAATCCGCCCCGGAGTAAACGACCGACGCGATCAGAACGGCGGTCGCGACACGAAACAAATACACCATAAAAAGGACGGACGCGTTCTTTTTTCTCAAAGTCATCCCCCGTCTCGACTCAGACGTCATTTTCATCGCCGAAGGGCATGAGACTCAGAACATCTCCGTCCCGCAGCGATGCTTCAAAAACGTTGCGGCGTACCGGCGCGCCGTTGATCAGGATGGCGACCCTGGACTCCCCGCCTCCCAGCAGCATGTCACGAAAAGAGGAGTCATAAAGAGAGGAGAGCGAGATCAGGACATCCAGCACCCGATCCCCCGATATTCCAACCTCCCGCGTTCCCGACATTTCCTCCAGTGTTCCATACATCAAAACTCGAACCACAGTCCTTTCCCCTCCCGCTTCCGCAGCAATCCTCTCTTTCGAAGAATATTCCAATCAGCGGCTTTTGACAAGTCGGACCCCTGCCCCGCATGAAAAGCAGAGCTTGTCAAAACCGTCAAACAAAGATAGAGTACCGGAAGAATAAACTACCCGGTAAAAGATATTATGACGGACAAAAACGGCCAGAATTGATTTGAAAAACAATTTTCCAATTTTTTTACTGTTAAGATATACACATACACATATTTTTTCTCCCTGTGGTTTGGAGATAGTCAGTTTGAGGGTAGTCATATTGACTTTCATTTTGGGTTTAGGTATACTAAAATAGGTACGGACAACTGGACATCCTAAACTCTATTTGAATCAATTGACAGGAGGGTAAGATTTTTCTTCCATTACACTACAGACATATTGCACGACAGGCATGACGGCGTGGTTGACATAAAGAACAAACAGAATGGGCCTGCACGACTACAATTTGAGAGGAGAATAACATGTCAGATTTGCGGATTACGGATGTCAAAACCTACATAGTGCCAGGAGTCCCCGAAGAATCTAAAGAGCGGTGGAACAGAAGCAAGACATACCTGTTCGTCAAGCTGGAAACCAACCAAGGGCTCGACGGTTGGGGCGAATCTTACGTTCTCGGCGAGAGAGAGCGTAGTACGGCAATGCACGTTACCGAGATGAAACGGTATCTCATTGATTATGATCCAATGAAAATCAAGTATTTCCAGTATTGGG
>JAISUO010000016.1 GCA_031272035.1 Synergistaceae bacterium | reverse complement strand
ATTTTTTCTGAGTGTCGCGGTAAAATTCGTAAGCGGATTTGTCGGTGTAATTTTCGTGGACGACTTTTTCGATCGCCTGGACCATGGCGACAGGATCCTCCGCCTGGAAGATGTTGCGTCCCATATCGACTCCCGCGGCGCCGTCGGAGATCGCCCGATACGCCAGCGTCAGAGCCTGATCTTCCGGCAGCTTTTTGCCTCCCGCGATCACGATGGGAACCGGACATGCGGCGACAACCTTTTTAAAATCCTCGCAGTAATAGGTCTTGACGATATGAACCCCAAATTCCGCCAGCATCCGCGTCGCCAGCAGAAAGAAACGCGTCGTCCGCTCCATCTGTTTGCCGACGGCAACGACTCCCAGCGTCGCCAGGCCATAACGGTTGCCGGCGTTGACCGCCTGATTGATGTTGTCGATACTTTCACGCTCTCTGGGAGAACCGATGAAGGACTGAATCGCCATGCAGGAGGCGTTCATCCGGATCGCGTCCTCCACGTCCACAGCCACTCCCTCGTCAATGACGTCGTCCTGCAAAACGCTGCTCCCCGCGGAACATCTCAAAGCGACAGCCTTGTTGAAGGTGGGGGGAATACAGGTGCGAATCGCCCCCCGCGTCGCCATGAAAACGTCCACCCAGGGCGCCAGTTTTGGAATAGTCAGATCCATGCGTTCCAGCCCCGCCGTGGAGCCCATGATGTAGCCGTGGTCGAAAGCCAGCATCACCGTTCTGCCCGTCTTCGGACTGAAAATGCGGGACAATCTGTCCTTCAGGCCCCAGTCCGCGTGTTCCATGCCCTTGACATGGAAAGTCTGCTGCGGCGGAGGAACGTCTTCCATGTAATTTTTCGTCGTCTGAGCGGCATCCTTCTCAGCCATTTCCTTACCTCCTGTTATCATAAAAGTCAGGGGGCGGAGCCGTTCGCTCAATGAGGCTCGCAGCCCCCCGAGGCCTTTTGCAGGTTTCAGGCAGTTTTTCGGCTATTTTTTTCTTACAGTTCCAGACTTTACAGCTCCAGACTTTCCCCTGGCTTCAGGACCTTCACACTGGTCAGAGCGGCCGCTTTCGCGGCAAAGTCCTTCGGGTCGGCTTTAATGACGTCGAACGTGTCGTAGTGCATGGGCACCGTTATTTTGGGTTTGATGAAACTCACGGCCTTCACGGCATCGTCGATCCCCATGGTGTAGTTTCCTCCGATGGGCAGCAGAGCCACATCCACCTTTTCATCCTCCAGCAGCTTCATTTCCAGCATCAGAGCCGTGTCCCCGCTGTGGTAAATCGTTTTTCCCTTCAGCGTGACCAGAAAACCGCAGGGAAATCCCCCGTCAAAGGGTTTTCCTCCATCGTTGATGGAAGACCCGTGGAACGCGGGGGTCAGCTTCACCCGTCCGAAGGGGAAACGAAAATCTCCGCCGATGTGCATGGCATGAACTTTGACGCCCCTGCCCGACAGCCAGCCCGAAACCTCCGCGTTGGCGATGGCCGTGGCTCCCGTGCGGCCGGCGATTTCCACGGTGTCGCCCACGTGGTCGCCGTGTCCGTGGGTCACCAGGATATAGTCCACTTTTTTAAAATCCGCCGCCTTGAACGGAGTCTGTCCGTTTCCCGTAAAAAACGGATCGATAAGAAGAGTGTAATCCCCATCCTCCAACTGAAACGCCGCGTGTCCCAGAAAAGTGACTTTTACCATCAATATCCCCCTCCTCCGGTTATTATTCTTATTTCTATTGTTATTCTTCCTCTTCCTCCTGCTTGTGGGCGGCGATAACCTTTTTGGCGATGTCGCCCGGAACCTCCTCATAATGCGAGTAGGTCATGGAAAAGCTGCCCTGCCCCGAGGTCATGGAACGCAGGACAATGGCGTAACGGAACATTTCCGCAAGAGGAACCTGGGCCTTGACCACCTGAAGGCGGCCGTGAGCTTCCATTCCCATGATGCGCCCCCTGCGGCTGTTGAAGTCTCCCATTACGTCGCCCATGTACTGGTCGGGCACGCGGACCTCTACGTTCATAATGGGCTCCAGCAGCACCGGAGAGGCTTCCATGATTCCCTTTTTGAAGGAAAGCCGCGTCGCAAGTTTAAACGACATTTCCGAACTGTCCACATCGTGGTACGACCCGAAATACAGCTCCGCCTTGAAGTCCACCACGGGGAAGCCGGCCAGCGGGCCCTTCACCATATACTCGCGCAGCCCCTTTTCCACCGCGGGAATGTAGTTTTTCGGCACCGCTCCGCCGACAATTTTATCCACGAACTCGAAGCCCGCCCCCCGCTCCAGCGGGATGTAGCGAATGCTGACGTCACCGTACTGACCGTGACCGCCGCTCTGCTTCTTGTGTTTGCCCTGAGCTTCGGAGGTCTTTTTTATCGTCTCGCGGTAAGGAACCTGCGGCGTTTTGATGTCCAGCTCGACGCCATAGCGTTCTTTCAGCTTCGCCAGCACGATGTCGATGTGCAGGTCGCCCATGCCGGAAAGAACGTTGTCGTGGGTTTCGGGGTTCTTCTCGAAGGTCAGGCTGCGATCCTCTTCGAGGGTTCGGGCGATGGCGTTGCCCAGCTTATCCTCGTCCGCGCGGGTTTTGGCGAACACGGCAACGCTGTAAACCGGAGCGGGAAATTCGATATGCGGGAAAAGATACGTCGCTCCGCCCTTTGTCGCCAGCGTATGTCCCACCTTCGTACTCTGCAGCTTCGGAATCGTCACGATGTCGCCGGCAATGACCTCTTTGGCGTCTTTTCCGTCCTTCCCCATCATGAAGCGGAAAGAGCTGATACGCTCGTCCTCTCCTTTTTTAACGTTATAAATGTTGTTGCCATCGGAGGAAAGAGCCCCCGAACAAACGCGAATATACGACAGCTTACCCACGTAGGGGTCCACCATGACCTTGAAGCAAAGCGCGGAAAAAGGCGCTTTGACGTCCGGCGCAACCTCCACCGTGGCGCCGTTCTGCTCGGCTTTGACGGGTCCGCGGTCCAGGGGGGAGGGGAAATAATCCACGATAAAGTCCAAAAGCTGCTGCACGCCCGTGTTGGTCGCGGCCGACCCCGTAAGGACTGGCATGATGCGGCGTTTCGCGATGGCCATTCGGAGGATTCGCTTCAGATCTTCGTCAGCCACGGTCTCGCCCTCAAGATAACGTTCCATCAGGGCGTCGTCCATCTCCACCGCCGCCTCCACGAGGGCTTCTCTGGCTGCCGTCGCCGCCTCCGTCAGGTCCGCCGGAATGTCGCCTTCCGTAAATTTACCGGAGCCGTCCTGCGTGTAAGTGTATGCCTTCCCCTTCAGGACATCGACAATCCCCTTGAAGGACGTCTCCGCTCCAATCGGCAGAAATACGGGAAGCGCGTTACCCGAGAACTGTTCTTTGATGTCGGCCAGCACCTTCGCGAAGTCGGCGTTTTCACGGTCCATTTTGGAAATGTAGAACACCACGGGAGACTCGTTCTCCGATGCGTATTCCCAGGCGCGCCCGGTCTGAACTTCCACCCCTCCCACCGCACTGAGCAGAATGAGAGTGGCGTCCGCCACGCGGATTGCGGCGCTCATCTCACCGGTAAAATCCGCAAAACCCGGCGTGTCCAGCATAAAAAGAGTCTTCCCGGCGCGCTCCAGCGTCATGAGAGAGGTGCTGATCGAGATCTGGCGTTTTTGTTCCTCCGAGCTGAAGTCACTGACCGTATTGCCCGATTCCGTTTTTCCCATTCGGGAAATCTGGCCGTTGTCGAAAAGCATGGCCTCCGCCAGTGTCGTTTTTCCGGCGCCGCCATGAGCCACCAGTGCAAAACTTCTCGTGTTCTCAGGTTGACGTGATCCCATAATATCCACTACCTCCTCTTTAACTTTTCAAATAAAACAATCTCCTGCAATGTTTTTCATAAACGTATTCCCCCTTTGTTTGCGGCAGGGTCGCCCCGATTACCCCAACACCAGGATCGATATGTTTTCTTATGACTTCAGGGACGCCTCAATTGCGGCGCTTACCTCGTCCGGACGCGCCTGCCCCTTTGTTTCCCGCATAACGAGACCCTGCAGGAATTTCATCTTTTTCCCTTTGGTGTCCTTCCCGGATTTTATTTCTTCGATGACGTCGGCGTTGCCGGCCAGGATCTCACTCACGACCTTCGCCAGCGCGTCGGCATCGAGCCCTCCCGTTACGGCGCCGCTTTTCTTCACCGCTTCGGCAAAGGGAAGTCCCTCCAGCATGGCCTCGAACACCGTTTTTGCCGCCGTGGTGGAAAGATTTCCGTCGTCGACGGAACGAACCAGCTCCGCAAGAGCCTCGGGTTTTACGGGGACGTCGCCGGCTCCGACCTGACGCTCTCCCATGAACCGCAAAATTTCCGTCCGGATCCAGTTTCCCGCCCTGACGGGGTTCGCGCCGCAGGCGATGCAGGCCTCGAAATACTCCGCCACGTCCCGGGAATCCGTCAAAACGGAAGCGTCCACCTCCGTAAGCCCCAGCTCCTTCACGTAACGTGCCATCTTCTGATCCGGCATTTCCGGCAGAGTCGCCTTCACCCGTTCGATCCACTCCGGAGTGACCACCATGGGCGGCAGGTCGGGCTCCACGATGAACTTGCGGTAGAACTCCTTCACCCGGGACGCCCGGGTAACTTCTTTGGCGTCGTTCCAGTGCCGGGTTTCCTGAAGAACTTCGCCCCCTTCCCTCATGACTTTTATCTGGCGCTTAATTTCAAACTCGATGGCCCTCTCCAGAGCGCGGAAAGAGTTCATATTCTTGACCTCGACCTTGCGTCCCCATCGCCCGTCCGAGCACTTCATGGAGACGTTGGCGTCAAAGCGCATCATTCCTTTTTCCAGGTCCACGTCCGACGCCCCCGCGTATCGCACCCGCCGGCGCAGGGCCGTCACGTATTCCACAGCCTCCCGGGCCGAGGAAATATCCGGTTCCGAGACGATCTCCGCCAGAGGCAGCCCCGAACGGTTGTAGTCGACCCAGGAGGTTTCCGCTCCCTCCAGTCTGCCATCGGAGGCGCTGTGGTGCAGCTTGCCCACGTCTTCCTCCAGATGCAGGCGATTGATGCGGACTTTTTTGGGGCTGCCCGCATCGTCGCTGATCATCAGCCACCCGCTGGCCGCGATGGGAAGGTCGCTCTGGGTCGTCTGAAACCCCTTCGGCAGGTCGGGATAGTAATAAGATTTACGGAAAAACAGTGTAGGCGAAACGATGGAGCAGTTCAGCGCCAGCCCCGCCAGCATCCCCTGCTGCACCACGGCTCTGTTCAGGACGGGCAGCGAGCCGGGAAGCCCCATGCAGACCGGGCAGATGTGGGAGTTGGGTTCATCGTTCGTGTAATCAGCCGAACAGGTGCAGAAAATTTTGGATTTCGTTTTGAGCTGTATATGAATTTCAATACCGATAACCGGCGTAAAAGTCAGTTCCTTGTCGGACATTCTGAATCCCCCCTCAGAGTCCCGCTTTGGCGATTACGGGAGCGCCCAGAGCCTTTTCCAGCGCAAATCCCATGTTCAGCAGTTCACCGTCGCTCCAGCGCGGTCCCACGAGCTGCAGCCCCACAGGCAACCCCAGACCGGCGTCGTAATGTCCCGTAAAAAACGAGTACCCGGGCAGACCGGCCATGTTGACGGGAAGCGTGTAGAGGTCCGATTCGTAGCCCTTCATGGCGTCCTCGTCGGCCTCCCCGATCTTCGGCGCCAGAGAGGGCGTAACCGGCTGCAGAATACAGTCCGCGTTCTGAAACGCCTCGGAAAATTCCCTCGCGATCAGCGTGCGAACCCGCGTTGCCGCCACATAATACTGTTCGCTCCGGACCGGCTCCGTGAGGCAGGTTCCCGCGATGATCCGCGACTTGACCTCCCCGCCGAAACCAAAGGAACGCACCTCCTGGAACATATCCTTCAGGCCCGTGGACGAGTCCACCGTGTAGCCGTAGCGCACTCCGTCGAAACGCGCCAGGTTTGTATGGGCCTCCGAGGCGGCGATGGCGTAGTAACAGGCCACCGCATAACGCCCCACCGTGGGCAGAGACACCTCCACCATCTCGGCTCCGGCGCTTTCCAGCGCGGCGATGGTTTTTTTCATGGCCTCGGCGATGCCCTGGTCGAGGGTAAATTCCTTAAAATCACGGACCAGCGCCACCCGTTTTCCCTTCATGCCGTCGGAGAGCTTCGAAAAACACTCTCCCCGGGTTCCGCAGGTGCTGGTGGAGTCCCTGGGGTCCTGCCTGGCGAGGATTCCCATCACCAGCGCCATGTCTTCCACGTTGCGGGTAAAGGGGCCGATCTGGTCCAGAGAGGAACCGTAGGCGATCAGGCCGTAACGGCTGACCATTCCATAGGTGGGTTTCAGTCCGCAGATTCCGCAGTAGGAAGCGGGCTGACGGATGGATCCTCCCGTATCGCTGCCCAGAGAAAAAGGAACATAGCCCGCTGAAACCACGGCCGCGCTTCCCCCGGAGCTTCCCCCGGGCACCCGGGTCAGGTCCCAGGGATTTGCCGTCGGACCAAAGGCCGAGGTGCTCGTGGTGTTTCCCATGGCGAACTCGTCCATGTTGGCCTTGCCCAGCAGAACGGCTCCCGCCTCCTGAAGCAGCCTCCACACCGTGGCGTCGTAGGGGGGAGCCCAGTCTCCGAGAATGCGGCTGCCCGCCGTGGTTCGAACGCCGCGGGTACACATGTTGTCCTTCAGCACGACGGGCACTCCCGCAAGAGGCCCCGGATCCTCGCCTTTGGACAGCCTCTCGTCGATCCGGCGGGCCTGACTGCGCCCGACGTCCACCGTGGTCGTGATCAGCGCGGCGACTTTGCCCTCACAGGCGACAGATCGATCCAGACAGTCGTCGAAAACCTCCACCGCGGAAAATTTTCGTGCCCGCACTCCGGCTGCAATTTCCCGAACGTTCAGTTCATGAAGCCGCATTTTCTATTCCCCCATAATACGCGGAACCGTGAAAGCCGGTCCCGTCCCGGTCGACCGCGCGGCCAGAATTTCCTTCCCGTTGGGAAACACCCCGACGACATCCTCCCGCAGGGGGCATTCCACGGACTCCGCAAAAGCGAAGGGCTCCACGTTCGTCAGATCCAGCTCCTTAAAACGGTCCACCATCTCGAGGAAATTATTGATATAGCGCACCGCCCCGGCCAGTTCCGCGTCCGTCAGCGACAAACGTCCCTCCAGCGCGATGGCGCGCACTGCATCGCTGTCCAGTTTCATCGACACACTCCCCTTCAGCGCATCCGCCTTTCGATAGTTTCTTTTATCGACACCGGGAGCGCAAATTATCTGTGTACGCAACAAAAGTAATTATAACAGTTTGAGGCTAACCTTCAAAATACCGGCGCGTAGAAGCGCAAATTCAGAAACGCAAATTTAGAAGCGACCTCTTGACAATTGAACGATTGCGCAACTATAATTCGAAATAACGATTGAACATGTGAACAATTATTAATAAAAAAGTTTAAAAAAAGTATTGACGCAGGGGAGTTATTAATTATGAAGGAGGCATTCATGGACAACAAAATTCTGTTTTGTGACTGCGAAGCCGTTCATCAGGACGTCGTGGACCGGGTGAAGCCCCAAATGCCGGAGGAGTCGCGTCTGTACGACGTGGCGGATTTTTTCAAGATGTTCGCCGACAGCACGCGTATCCGGATCCTGTGGGCTTTGGAAGAAAGCGAACTGTGTGTTTGTGACCTCGCAGCTCTTCTCAATATGACCAAGTCCGCCATTTCCCATCAGCTCAAAACGCTTCGGATGGCCAAGCTGGTTAAATTTCGCAAAGATGGAAAGGTGGTGTATTACTCCCTGGACGACCATCACATCAAGGACATTCTGCTCACGGCGCTGCAGCACGTGGACGAATGACAGGACAGATGACAGGATGAACACACAGATAAATGAAGCTCGAAATTCACGGACCGGCTTCATCAAATACAGAATGACGGGGGAATCGACCATGAAAAAGACATTTCGCCTCACGGGGCTGGGCTGCGCGAACTGCGCGGCGAAAATGGAGCGGGCCATCGGAAAACTGGAGGGCGTGCACAGCGTGAACATCAATTTTATGACCACAAAAATGGCGATCGAAGCCGATGATGAAAAAATGGAGGCCATTCTCACGTCGGCGAGGGAAATTATCCACAGACTGGAGCCCCAGGTGGAAATTCGGGTGGCGTGAGGATAACATCTTGAACATCGACAAAAAATGGCTGGCGCAAATTCTGGCGGGAGCGGCGATTTTCGCGGTAACGCTGATTGCCCTGCCGGAGCGCGGTTTCGCCTCTCTCGCCCTGTACCTGACCGCTTACGTCATTCTGGGGGGCGACATCGTCCTCAGGGCGGTTCGCAACATTCTCCAGGGCCAGGTTTTCGACGAAAATTTCCTCATGGCGGCGGCGTCCCTTGGCGCTTTCATCATCGGCGAGTATCCTGAAGGCGCAGCCGTCATGCTCTTTTATCAGACAGGAGAACTTTTTCAGAGCTCCGCCGTAAATAAATCCCGCAAATCCATTGCCGACCTGATGGATATTCGACCGGACTGCGCAAACGTGAAACGCGGCGGCGAGATCGTCAAAATTTCTCCGGACGAGGCAAGGATCGGCGATATTCTCGTGATCCGGGCGGGAGAAAAAATTCCTCTGGACGCGAAAGTCATTGAAGGGACTTCTACCCTCGACACCGCCGCCCTGACCGGAGAATCCATCCCCAGAGACGTGGCGGCGGGAGACGTTCTCCTCAGCGGGTGCATCAACGTCAACGGGCTGCTGACGGCGGAAGTGATTCGGGAATTCAGCGAATCGACGGTCAGCAAAATTCTGGACCTGGTGGAAAACGCCAGCAGCAAAAAATCGAACTCCGAGAACTTCGTCACCAAATTCGCGCGATATTACACCCCCGGCGTCGTCGTGGTGGCCGTACTTCTGGCCCTCTTCCCTCCTCTGTTCATCCAGGGAGCGGCTTTCAGCGACTGGGTTTATCGGGCTCTGGTTTTTCTGGTCATCAGCTGCCCCTGCGCCCTGGTCATCTCGATTCCCCTCAGCTTTTTCGGAGGCATAGGCGGAGCGTCCAAACGGGGCATTCTGGTGAAGGGAAGCAACTATCTGGAGGCTTTGGCCCAAACGGAGATCGTGGTTTTCGATAAAACGGGAACTCTGACAAAGGGCGTATTCAAAGTCCGGGAAATTCACCCCGAAAATATGACCGAACAGGAACTTCTCAAAATGGCGGCCTGCGCTGAAATTTTCTCCGGTCACCCCATCTCCGTTTCTCTCAGGCAGGCGTACGGCAAAGAGATCGACGCCTCGAAAGTTTGCGACGTGGAGGAATTGTCCGGGCTGGGGGTACGAGCTTCCGTCCTCGGGAAAAAAGTTTGCGCGGGCAACTCAAAATTCATGAAAAAAATAAACATCCCCTGCCATGAAGGTGAAACGATCGGAACTGCGGTTCATGTGGCCATAGACGACAGATACGCCGGATACCTCGTCATAGCGGACGAAATAAAGGAAGATTCCGCCAGGGCGATTCATGAGCTCCGAAAGTCCGGCGTCCGGCGGACCGTTATGCTCACCGGCGATGCTCGCGGCGTTGGAGAAAGAGTGGCCAGGGAACTGGGTATCGATGACGTGTACTCCGAACTGCTGCCCGCCGACAAGGTGAACAGGGTAGAGGAACTTCTGACGCAAAAATCGGCCAAAGGGAAACTGGTGTTCGTCGGCGACGGCATCAACGACGCTCCCGTTCTTTCCAGGGCGGACATCGGCATCGCCATGGGCGGGCTCGGAGCGGACGCTGCCATTGAGGCGGCCGACGTGGTGATCATGACCGACGAGCCTTCCAAAATTTCCACGGCCGTAAAACTGTCCAGACGGACTCTGAGAATCGTGAAACAAAACATTTTCTTCGCTCTGGGCGTTAAGCTGATCGTCCTGGTTTTGGGCGCCGGGGGAATTTCCGGCATGTGGGAGGCGGTTTTCGCGGACGTGGGCGTCGCCGTACTGGCAATTCTAAACGCCACGAGGGTTCTCAACGTGAAGAAAATAACGTAATGCCAAGTCACCCGGCAGAGCCGGGGATCACCTTTTTATTGATTGATTCAGCGCTTTCTTCTATCTTTATACCATATAATCGGTCGTTCCTCTTTCGACACCCAGAGAATCCCTTTGCATGTAGCGTTCCACGCGCCAGACGTACAACAAAACACTGTCATATTTTTCGTCGATCACTTTTTTGACGTCGATTTTCAGCGCTTCCAGCTGTGCCGGCGTCAAATCGCCCTCCAAAACAGAATTTTGTATCCAGGTCAAATATCGTCTCGCGGTTTTCAGAACCTTCGCGACCCGTTTTTCACCCACATCATAAAACATCAGGACGAACATCGTCACCACCTGCTGACGAACGGAACATACTTCTCGCCTTCCAGGATATGCTTTTGTATTTTATACGCTTCCATGCGGACAAGGCCGCGATAACTGACTTTTCTTTTCAGTTGTGGGAGTTCGATCGTCTCCTTAATTCTTTCCTCCCAAGCGCGCAGGACGATCTCCCTGCCCTTCTCGTTCAAATAAATGCCTCCGCCGCTTTGTTTTTCAAAATGTTTCTCCTGAATCATGCGCTTATTGACCAGCGAAAAAATCGTTCGATCCACGAGAATCGGCTTGAAAATCTCCGCGATGTCCAAATTAAGACTGAAACTTCTGAAGTTCGTCTCGTGGAGAAAACCGATCCTCGGGTCAAGATACGTCCTGTAAATCTGTGAAATCGCTAAAACGTAACACATGGAATTCAAAAAACTGATCAGCGCGTTCATTCTGTTGGACGGAGGGCGGCGTGTACGGGTAACCATCTGAAAATCCGGGTCCGTATTCAAACGATCGAAAAATTGATAATATCTGTTGCGCGCGTTCCCCTCTATGCCCATCAAAGAGGCGATATCGCCGGTTTTCGAAGCCGTTTCGGCGAAGCTGTCGAGGTCCGACAAAATATCGTCCACCTCCAAAGCGGCGCGGCGTTTATAATAGCCCGCCACTTTTTTCATGTTCTCTATCGCGCCTCCGATGAACGCGGACGCTATCGCCTGACGCCTGACCGGATCCATGTAATGCGCCGCCTGGGCCAGAATGACGGCCCCGGCGTTCAGATGTTCCCTCGGGTAAAAAGTTCCCATGTAATAACCGTAATAATTGAAGAAATGGATAATGATTTGCTTTTGTGTCAAAAATTCCAGCAGGTTTTTATTGAAGTCGATTTCCCCGAACGCCAGGATTTCATCTGTGGATTCCACAGGCAGAAAACGGGGCTTTTCCAGTTCTCGAACGATGCAGAGCGTATCCCCCCTGCGTCTCAACTCGCCGGAATTCATCAGATACAGTGTTTTCCCCATTGCGAGTTCATTCCTCTCCGTTCATAAAGTCCAACAATATTCCGAATACGCGCACTGCGGACAGCATTTGGACCACTCAGCCCGAGGCGGCGTCTCACGCGAAGCCAGGTTTTCAATGTCGGAATAGATCGATTCCAACTCGGCGATCAGAGCGTCCGTAAGCTCCAGGTCGCATTTCTTCTTTTCTGTGGGGAAATGGAGTTCACCCCGCGCTTCGATGCCCTCTTTTTTCAGCGCGTAGAGGTAGTGCGCCAATTGCAGGGTCGAAGCCTTCTCGGAGCGGCTGCTTTTCTTCACCTCCGAAAGAACCAGCGTCCCGTCCCTGCTTTG
>JAISUO010000015.1 GCA_031272035.1 Synergistaceae bacterium | reverse complement strand
GTCACCCAGGGCGACGGCAAGCAGGCCAAGATCACCCTCTACGCCAACGACACCATCGGTCAGGTGATCGACAAGCTGAACACGGCCATCGGTCAGGGCCTCGGTCAGGGGCAGTACACCAACGACCAGAAGTTCGCCCAGCTCGGCAACGGAGCGCCCAACAGCGCCCTGTCCACGGACGGGACCATCGTCATCAGCTCCGTGGTCACGGGCAGCGCCGGCAAACTCTCCTTCGCCGGCGACGAGGATCTGCTCAATGCCCTCTCCCTGAACACCATCAAAGCCGCAAAGGAGAGCGATTACAACATCACCATTGCTGACGCCCACACCGGGAACATCCTCGTGGACGGCGTGCAGGTCACGGGCAACAAGCTCATCGGTCTGGTTCATGAAAACGTGGACGTGCAGTTCGACTCCATGCTGGGCATCACCGCCACCATGCAAACCGATGGCTACTATAAGTACACCTACTCGACCACGGGTTCCGATTTGTATCTGCACCTTGCGGACAACACCACGGTGTTCCAGATTGGAGCGAACGAGGGCGAGGATATGGGAATCAACATCGGCGACATGAGGTCTACGGCGCTGGGTCTGGACTCCGTTCTCGTAACGGACCGCGAGTCGGCGGCCCGTTCCATCACCATCATCGACAACGCCATCGACAAGGTCTCCATGCAGAGGGCAAAGCTGGGCGCATACCAGAACCGTCTGGAGCACACCATCAACAACCTGACGGTGGCCAGCGAGAACCTGACGGCGGCGGAGAGCCGGATTCGCGATGCGGACATGGCGAAGGAAATGATGAACTACACGAAGCTCTCGATCCTGCTTCAGGCGGGGACCAGTATGCTGGCCCAGGCCAATGCCCTGCCTCAGAACGTCCTGAGCCTGCTTGGTTAATCAGGACCTGTTTACCGCGGGAGAGGAAACTCAGAAAACAGGGCCTCCTTTTTTGGGAGGCCCTGCTGATTTTTTGGGGAAGCTCTGTTGATTTTGGTGCCGGGAGGGAGACTCGAACTCCCATGGAGTTGCCCCCGGTGGATTTTGAGTCCACTGCGTCTACCATTCCGCCATCCCGGCTCGGATGTAATTCGCAAACAAAGGCAGTTTACCCTTTTTGTCTCAAAACGTCAATCAGAGTGTCACTCATTGGTTACATATTGGGTGAATTTGCAATTGGGTGAATCTGGTTCTTGACTTTATGATTTTTGTGGTTTATTATCCTGTCCTGTTAAAACCAGTTTCCAGGAGTTTCAGTTTATTTTGTTGGTATGAGCCATCTGTTTCAATAATGAGAGTGAGGTGAACCGCATGTCTGTGATGTTGAAAGTTATCCGTGTCTCTTTGTTCGGATTTTTTAGCTTTAGCTATCGGTTTACAACGTGCGGGGATCCCAGTAGATTGAGGGTCGGTGCAACACTCGCCTGTTGAGCCGAAGCGAAAATCAAAAAACTGAGAGGGCTTCCCCGCAGAAAACGCGAAGGAAGCCCTCTCTTTTTTATGTCAGACCCCTGTGCAGGAGGGAGGTTTTTGGTGAACGCGGTTTTGATGTAAGGAGAATTTGCATTGTTGCAGTCCATTTTTATAAATCGAGAAGGAGGAAGTAGTGAAAATGAACATTCCGTTGGTGATTTTGATTGGGTACGTGATCGTGTTGGGGCTGCTGTCCTGGAAGGCCACTCAGATACAAAAGAGCGGCGGCGGGGGAATGATGCTGAACTATCTGCTGGCCGGTCAAAAACTTCCCACCCTGTTGGTGGCCGTGATGCTCACAGGTCTGGCCGTGGGCGGCGCTTCCACCGTAGGCGTGGCGGAGCAGGCCTATACGAAAGGGCTTTCCGCGGGCTGGTACAACGCCGCCTGGGGGACGGGCGGTATCGTTGCCGGTCTCTTCCTCGCTTCGAAATACCGCAGCATGAGTCAGCATACGGTTCCTGAAATGATGGGAACGGCCTTTGGCAGCGGGGCCCGTCTGGTCGGCGTTCTGGCGCAGCTCCTGATCATGATGACCATCACCTCTCTGCAGTACGTGGCGGGAGGCGCGATTCTGGCTTCGATGCTTCCCGAGATCTTCACGTTCCACACGGGTATGCTCGCGTCCGCTGTGGTCTTCGTCGGCATCACCCTGATGGGGGGATACTGGGCCAGCGGGCTCACCAACGTGGTCAATGTCATCTTCATCTATGTGGGTATATTTGTGGCGCTCATTGCCGGTTTCCGGAATCTCGGAGGCGTGGATGCCGTCCTCAAAGCCCTGCCCGCAGGTCCCTGGTTCGATCCTGTAAGCGGCATCGGTCTGGCGATCGTCACGGGATGGATGACCGTTATGACGACGATGGCCTGTACAACGCAGGCTGTTGTTCAGATCTCCATTGCCGCGAAGGATGAAAAGACGGCGCGGAACGGGTTCATTCTCGGCGGGCTGCTGACTCTGCCGGCCGGCTTCCTGTGCGCTCTCTTCGGAATCATGGCCGCCGCGGAGTTCCCGAACCTTTCCAATCCCGCTCTGGCCCTTCCCACCATTGCGAAGAACAGTATAAGCCCCCTGGTTGGCGGCATATTCCTCGCCGGGCTTTGGGCCGCCGATGTTTCTACCGCAATCGGGCTGCTGATGGGATGTTCTTCTCTGTTGCTGAGAGACGTCCTGAAACGGTCAACGACCAAAAATTTCACCCCGAAAACCGAAATGCTCATATCGCGCGGATCGGTTTTGTTGGTCAGCGCGTGTTCTCTGGGCCTGGCTCTGACCGCCGTGGGAATATTGCAGACGATCACGTCGGCGCTGGCGATCACCACGTCCTTCACACTTTTAATTGTAACCAATATCTATTTCCCGCGTCTGTGTAAAAAATCCGCCGGGCTGTGGACGATTTCGGCTTCTCTGATCGTGTGGGCCCTTTGGACCTGGGTCCCCGCCACTCGCTGGGCTCCGCATCTGATTTATGCGGAATGGGTGATCTGCCTGGTCGTGTTTGCCCTGACCAGCGTTCTGGACAAACGCCCGGCCGCGCTGCTGCTGCCGATGGAGCGAAAACTGCCCGGCGCGGAGGCGACTCAGGCCGACTAATGCCAATTTGCTTCCAAACGGGCGTTAATGAAGAAGCTAATGTTTGAATGTCATTGCTTTTAGCTATTCTAACTTCAGGCCTTTTACTTCAAAGTAACGATGATTGTGCTATTATGTTAAAAAATTCATGACCCGGCCGCGGGTGAGCCTGGGGCGTGCAGAAAGGGTGATCGTAACAATGATTGTCGTCACTTCCAAATTCAAGGCAAAACCGGGAAAGAGAGATGCCGTCGTGACCCTTGCGGGGCCTGCCATCGCGGCCACTCGAAAAGAAAAGGGATGTCTTCGTTACGAGCTTTTTCTTTCCAGCGAGGACGACGTGACTTTGCAGTTCATCGAAGAGTGGACCGATCCCGATGTTCTGCGCGCTCACTTGAAATCGTCCCATCTGGCGGAGTTCAAGGCGGCCCGTAAAGATATTGTGGAAGAAGGAAGCATTCTCAAAATTTTCGAAGGGAAAGAAACGTCTCTGAACTGACCTTCTAATATTTTGTAATGTCTCTGAAAGGCCTGTAACAGGACTCTGACGTCACCGTGATGTTGGAGTCCTGTTTTTATACAGACTTTACAATATGAATTTACAGAAAAGAAGGACAGTATTTCTACCTTGACGAATCTCCAGGTCTATACGTTATAATTAATCACGATCCCTGAAAGAAGGATACGAGAGAGACTTTTGATTTGTATTTCGAGGGTGAAGCAGGACGAAAACGAAACAAAAGCGCCGAAGGGGCAAGTTTGAAGCCATTCAACCAGCTGCAAAAATCTCCGGGGTGGTGCAAAAGGAAACTCTCAGGCAAAAGGATCGTATCCGGACAGGTCTCTGAAGCGGCTGATTTCTCGGGACTGGACAGAAAAAATCTGCCGTGACAGAGGGAAAAGTGTCCAAGGGGAGGGCTGTGCGATGCAGAAATGTGTCGTCGTAACAAACAATCCGTTTTTATATCGGTTTGTTTCGTCGGGACGTTTTATAGAGGGATCGGCCTTGCATGTTCTGCTTGATGTCCGTGATTCCCTGCATCGCGGCGGTAAACTGCTGACACATCCTCTGTGCGGCAATCTTCGTCCTTATCAGCAACCGTATCGTTCCGTCCTGACAGAGGAAAATCCGGCTCGCGATAAATCCGGGTTTCCCATTGATCTCGAATCAATTTCCATCATCGAAAATGCTGTTCTTGTCTACCGAAGCTGCGAGGAACGTCTGGCTTTGCCGGCGTTGCTGCCGGAAACCCTGCGCGAGGATTACGCTTTTGTCGACTTCGAGCTGATGCGGGAAAGTCTTGAAAGATACGGCCAGTTGCTGAAACCTCAGAAACTGAGCTCCGTTTTTGGCGCGGCCTGACGGAGTTTGAAATTTTGGGCGCCCGACCCGGCGTCGGAGCCTGAAAAGCAAGTGAAGGGAGGTGAAAAAAATGGTGGAACTGACAAAGGAAAATTGCGATGTTGAAGTGAAGGAAAGCGCGTTGCCGGTGGTGGTGGATTTTTGGGGTCCCTCCTGTGGTCCCTGCATGGCCCTGATGCCCAAATTTACTGAAATTGCCGGAAAATATGACGGAAAGGCCAAGTTCTGCAAGGTCGATACGTCCCAGAACAAGCGTGTGGCCATCAACTTTAAAGTGATGAGCCTGCCGACGATTCTTTTCTGGAAGGGCGGAGTCGAGGTGGCGCGCCTTGGAGGCGCGGACGCGACTCCCGAAAAAATTACCGCGAAGATCGAAGAAATGATCGCCTGAGGTAACGAGTGTTTTTTGGAAAGGAGGGACATCATTGAGGCTTGAACTCCACAGAGTCTTTGTAAACAAACTGGTGTTCGGCAACGAAACTGGAGTTGCCGGCGGAACGCTTACCATCAATAAGAAAGAACTGCTTGATCTGATATCGGAAGACGAGAGGCTGGGGAAAAACCTCGATGTCGATGTGGCCATGCCGGGAGACAGCGTTCGCATCATCCCGGTGAAGGACGTCATTGAGCCGCGCTGGAAACTGGAAGGCAAGGGGCAGGTTTTCCCCGGAATGATTTCCGATGTGGAAACCGCAGGTGAGGGAAAAACTCTTGTCCTGACCGGAGCGGCTGTCGTCACCACGGGGAAGATCGTTCGTTTCCAGGAGGGGATTATCGATATGTCCGGACCTGGAGCGGACTACACGCCTTATTCGAAAACCTGCAACATCGTGCTGCTTCTTGAGCCGGCGTCTTCCGAGATGGACAAGCACGACTACGAGGCCGCCTGTCGTATGGCGGGGCTGAAGACGGCCGCCTACCTGGCCCGCTGCTGCGCGGGCGCGAAGGCCGATCGGGTCGACGTGTTCGAGCACGCAAATATTCGTGAGGCCATGGGAGCCCATCCCGGACTTCCGAAGGTGGGATACCTCTACATGCTCCAGACTCAGGGGCTGCTGCACGACACGTATCTTTACGGCGTGGACGTGAAGAAAATCCTGCCCACCATTTTGTCTCCCCTTGAGGTCATGGACGGAGCCATCGTTTCGGGCAACTGCGTTTCGGCCTGCGATAAAAACAGCACCTACGTCCACCTGAACAACCCCGTCATCGCCGACATGCTGAAACGACACGGGAAGGACTTCAATTTCGTGACCTGCATCGTCACGAACGAGAACGTCACGCTGGCGGACAAGCGCCGCAGCTCCGACTACGCCGTGAAGCTGGCCGCCATGCTGGGTCTTGACGGCATCGTCATCACGGAGGAAGGCTTCGGCAATCCCGACGCCGACCTGATCATGAACTGCTGGAAGGCGGAGCGGCTGGGGCTGAAAACGGCGCTCCTCACCGACGAGTACGCCGGACAGGACGGGGCGAGTCAGTCTCTGGCGGACTCCTGCGTCGAGGGCGACGCCTGTGTCACAGCGGGCAACGCCAACGAAGTCATCGTGCTGCCGCCGATGAAAAAAGTTCTGGGCGTCGTGGAAGAGGCGAACGTTATCGCCGGAGGCTGGCAGGGCTCTCTTGCCGCCGACGGGACCATAACGGTCGAACTTCAGGCCATTACGGGCGCGACCAGCGAGCTTGGCTACACGAAGCTCGGCGCTTATACGATTTAATTTTATTTGAAGCCCGAAAGGGAACCTCTACTTTCGAGGCTCAGGGAACGAGATTTACAATTCAACAAAAATTTGAGATGAGAAAGGATGGTGTTCAAACATGGGTAAACTGGCAGGGAAGAAGTTGCTGCTTCTCGGAGAGCGCGATGGCGTTCCTGGACCGGCCATGGAAGCATGTTTGAAAGACAGCGGCGCCGAAACGATTTTTTCGGTGACCGAGTGTTTTGTCTGAACCGCCGCAGGGGCGATGGACCTGCAGAATCAGCAGCGCGTCAAGGACGCGGCTGACAAGTTCGGTACCGATTGCATCGTTATTCTCGGTTCTTCCGACGCCGAGGGCGCGGAAATTTACGCCGAGACCGTGAGCAACGGCGATCCGACCTACGCAGGGCCTCTTGCCGGAGTCTCGTTGGGACTCCCTGTATACCATGTTTTTGATCAGACGATACGTGACGAATGTGATCCTGCCGCCTGGGAAGAGCAGATCAGCATGATGGAGATGGTTTTGGAACCCGAAAAGCTGGCTGCAGCTGTGAAGGGTATTCGCGATCAGTTCAGCAAAAATGTTCTGTAAAGTCCGGCTTTTACAGCGGCAGCGGTATTCCTGAAGGATCGTTTCAGGGACCGTGATACCTGACAGAAAGGTGGGAGGACAAGAGTGGCTTATCGTATCGTTCATTATATAAATCAATTCTTCGCAGGTATTGGCGGCGAAGAAAAAGCCGATGTCGCGCCTGAAATCCGCGAGGGCATCGTAGGACCCGGCGCCGCGCTGAAGGCGGCACTGGGAGCGGACGTCGAAATTGTGGCGACCGTTGTCTGCGGCGACTCTTATTTTGCCTCCAACATGGATAAGGCAAGCGCCGAGATCATTGAGATGATCAAAAAGTACAAGCCCGACGCCTTCGTTGCCGGGCCGGCTTTCAACGCCGGTCGTTACGGCACGGCCTGCGGCGGGATGTGCGAGGCGGTGTCCAGGGAACTTGGCATTCCCGTGGTCAGCGGAATGTATCCGGAAAATCCGGGCGTCGAACTTTACAAAAAGTCGGCCTGGATCATTGAAACCCCCAACAGCGCGGCAGGAATGCGACAGGCGGTTCCCGCCATGGCGAAACTGCTTCTGAAACTGCTGAAGGGTGAAAAACCGGGGACTCCCGCGGAAGAAGGCTACATCGAGCGCGGGATTCGCAAAAACAGGTTCTACGACAAACTGGCGGCTGAACGCTGTGTGGAAATGTTTGTGGCCAAGCTGAAAGGCGAGGCCTTCAATACGGAATATAAGATGCCCGTGTTCGACCGGGTAGATCCTCAGCCCGCCGTAAAGGACATGAAAAACGCCGTTATTGCTCTTGTCACGTCGGGCGGTATCTGCCCCAAGGGAAATCCCGATCATATCGAGGCTTCCAGCGCCAGTAAATACGGCGAATATGACATCACGGGCGTGATGGACCTCACTGAGGATAAATATTGTACGGCCCACGGCGGCTATGACGCAACCTATGCGGACAGAAACGCGGACGTGGTGCTTCCTGTGGACGTCCTGCGGGATATGGAAAAAGAGGGCGTCTTCAAAAAACTGCACAACAAATTCTACAGTACCGTGGGCAATGGGACGGCTGTGGCCAGCGCGAAGCGTTACGGCGCTGAGATCGCCGACAAACTGGTTGCGGACGGAGTGACCGCCGTCATTCTGACATCGACCTGAGGCACCTGTACTCGTTGCGGTGCAACGATGGTGAAAGAAATTGAGCGAAAACTTCCTGTGGTTCATGTTTGTACCATAGTTCCCATTTCTCAGACCGTTGGAGCGAACAGAATCGTTCCGGCGATTGCGATTCCTCATCCCTTCGGTGACCCCTCCCGAACTCCGGAAGAAGAAAAGATTATCCGCAGGCATCTTGTAGAAAAAGCTCTCAGGGCTTTGCAAACGGAAATAACCGAGCAGACTGTCTTCTCGGATTGAACCAACCGGCCAGCCGGGCACGACTGCTTTTTACGGTCCAGCCCTGCTGGCTCGGTCACTTTAGCTGTACCAAGATCACCAAGGAGGATATAGATTCATGTCGAGCGTTGGAATCAAAGGATATTCTTACTGCCTGAACCATACGCCGGAACTGGGCCTGCACTATGGTTCGACGCCTTTCACGGAGCACGAAGCGAAGGGCGAAGGCAGCGACTATCTGAAAGCTATGCCCAAATACGTACAGACGTACGACAAGGCCATGCAGTACGCTCCAAATCAGGCCTATATCGGTGGAATTACCTACGAAGAATTCGAAGCGGCCAAAACTCCCTGGATCGAAAATTACCTGCAGGAGGCGACTCGTTACGGCAGGTACGGTGAAATTATGCCGGAGGACGAATTTCTCGGTCTGATCGCGATCTGCGACGTTTTCGACCTGATCTGGCTGGAAAAAACTTTTGCCGAAGAGGTCAAGGCGAAACTCCTGAAGGACCCCGTCATGACGGAAACCATCGTGGCCCGTCTCAAGGGAGTCCACGAGATCTCCGAAATCGAGACGGAAATTCGGGAGAAGAAAGGGAGACCGCTTTATTTTGGCGGAAAAGTCGTGGGCTGCGCCCGTAACGGTCATGAGATCGACGACTGTCTTTTCGCCTATGTTCTGCTGGAAAACCTGGCCTGCAAGGCGGGCGGCGTCCTGGCTCTTCTGCATTTGCTGAAAAACAGCGGCGTGAAAGCGGAGGAGATCGATTTCGTTATCGAGTGTTCCGAAGAAGGCGCCGGTGACATGAACCAGCGCGCCGGAGGCAATTTTGCCAAGGCCGTGGCGGAAATCGCCGGCTGCGTCAACGCTTCCGGCTGCGACGTGCGCGGATTTTGCGCCGGGCCCGTCAACGCCGTCATCGCGGGGGCCGCGCAGGTCGCGGCGGGAGCCAGGAAAAACTGCGTCATCCTGGCGGGAGGCGCCGTCCCCAAGCTCTATATGAACAGTCGGGATCACGTCAAAAAAGAACTTCCCGCTCTGGAGGACTGTCTTGGGAATTTTGCGGTGCTGCTGGTCCCGGACGACGGAACCAACCCCGTCATTCGCCTTGACGCGCTGGGAAAACACTCCGTCGGGGCCGGAGCCGCCCCCCAGGCCATTACCTCCGCTCTGGTTTATGATCCGCTGACAGGGCAGGGATTGACCTTCGGCGATGTGGATAAATACGCGGCCGAACTTCAGATTCCCGAAATCACCCTTCCCGCCGGAGCCGGCGACGTTCCCCACGCGAACATCAAAATGATCGCGGCGCTGGCGGTCATGAAGAAAGCCATCGAAAAGAGCGGCATGGAGGCGTTTATAAAAGAACATGGCGTCGTCGGTTTCGCTCACACCCAGGGACATATTCCCTCGGGAGTTCCCTTCATCGGTATCGCCTGTGACCACATTCGGGCCGGAACCATGAAACGCGTCATGATTATCGGTAAGGGCAGCCTTTTCCTGGCGCGCCTGACCAATCTCGCCGATGGCGGTTCCTTCCTTATCGAACCTTCAAAGGGAGGCGCTTCGGGAGGAGCCGTAAGCAAAGAGGACGTCAAAGCCCTGATCCTGGAGGCCCTTTCTGAAATCGCCGAGAAACTGAAATAAAGCGGGGGCAGCGAGCATGAACGACATAAAAAAACTGGTCGGAGAATCTCTTGCTGAAATCATCGGCGCGGCAAAAAATGGCGGACCGAAAGTCAGGGTCGGTCTGATGGCCGCTGGCAGTGAACTGGGCGGAGAGGAACTGGCAAAAGGGGCGCAACTTGCGCTCGATATGTACGGCAATGTTCAGCCTGTCATGATTGGTCCCCGGACGCCGAATTTCGACGATCTGGAGTGGATCGAAACCGACGACTGTGAAGCGGATATTTCAGCGGCCCTGGAAAGCGCCCTCAAAGAGAAGCGGATCGACGGCGCTGTGGCGCTGCATTTCCCCTTTCCCCTGGGGGTTACGACCATCGGGCGGGTTCTGACTCCATCCAAAGGACGGGCGATGATTCTGGCCTCCACCACAGGGACTTCGGCGACGACCCGAGGCGAGGCCATGCTGAGAAACGCCGTCTATGGAATCGCCACGGCGAAGGCTCTGGGAATCGCCAGCCCCACGGTGGGCATCCTGAACGTCGACACGGCCCAGCCCGTTTTCCGCGCCCTGTTGCATTTGCAGGAGAAAGGCTACGACATCCGTTTCGGTTCTTCCGTCCGAAAAGACGGCGGATCGGTTCTGCGGGGAAACGACATTCTGGCCGGAGCGGTGGACGTCTGCGTGACCGACACCCTGACGGGCAACGTCCTGGTGAAGATGTTTTCCTCCTTCAACACGGGAGGGAGCTACGAGGCTGTGGGCTGGGGCTACGGCCCCTCCTGCGGGGAGGGGTGGATGGACGTCGTTTCCATCATCTCCCGTGCATCGGGAGCGCCTGTCATCGCCAACGCCCTGACCTTTACGGCAGCCGCGGTGGCGGGCAAACTGCCGGCGAAGGTGGCCGAGGAACTGAAAGCGGCCAGGAAAGCCGGTTTTGATGAAGAGATTGTGGCTTTGACGCCAAAAGCGCAGAGTGAAGGAGAAGTTGTGCAGGCCCCGGCGACGGAGCCCGTCGATGAGGAGCTGCATGGCGTGGATGTTCTGGAGATCGAGAATGCAGTGAGAGTGTTGTGGAAAATGGGTATTTATGCTGAATCTGCCATGGGTTGTACCGGGCCGGTGGTCAAACTGTCCGCGAAAAACGCGGAGAAAGGCTTGAATATCCTGAAGGAACATGGCTATCTGTAAGTATTCGAGACTCCGAAGAGGCCTCTCTGGATCGATTGATGGAAGAAGAGAAGAAGAAATTCTGGAGATATTTACCTTAGGGGAGGAATTTTGATGGAAGCACAAGCGAGTATATCTATGGCTGACAGTATCCTGAAATGGACCGTGGACGCAAACAGTTTCCTGTGGGGTCCCTATTGTCTTATCGGTTTGCTGTGTCTCACCGGACTTTGGTTCACCCTTATCCTGAAGGGGGTTCAGGTGACCAGGTTCGGCACAGCGGTCAAGCGGCTGCTGGGTGATTTTTCTTTCTTTGGCGTGACCGCCGGCAAGGACGGAATGAGTTCCTTCCAGGCTCTGGCCACGGCCATCGCCGCGCAGGTGGGAACGGGCAACCTGGTGGGAGCGGTAACCGCGCTTATTGCGGGTGGGCCCGGAGCTATTTTCTGGATGTGGATCGCGGCTTTTCTGGGTATGGCGACCATTTTTGCCGAGGCCTGTCTTGCGCAGCTCTACCGAACGACGGACCAGAACGGGCACGTGGTCGGCGGACCGGCCTATTACATTTCCAAAGGACTGGGCGACAATTTTCTGTCGAAGGCAATGGCGGCGTTTTTTGCGGTCGCCCTCATTCTGGCCCTGGGCTTCATGGGAAATATGGTGCAGGCCAACTCCATTACTGACGCGTTTGTCACGGCCTTCGGATTTTCCCGACTGCTGGTGGGGGTCGTCCTGGCCCTTCTCGCCGGAATGATCTTTGTGGGCGGCATCAGCCGAATTGCCGCCGTGACGGAGAAAATCGTTCCCTTCATGGCGATTCTCTACGTTGTGGTGGGCGGGGTGATCATCATCAAAAACTTCGATCAGATCCCCATGGTGTTCAGCAGTATTTTCCACGGCGCGTTCAACGCCCAGTCCGTATGGGGCGGCGTTCTCGGTATATCCGTAGCGCAGGTGGCCCGTTACGGAATTGCCCGGGGTCTGTTTTCCAACGAGGCCGGTATGGGTTCCACGCCTCACGCCCATGCCGCCGCGAAGGTGAAACACCCTGTGGAGCAGGGAGTTCTGGGTATTGTCTCCGTTTTCATCGATACGTTCATCGTCCTGAACATCACCGTGTTCGCGGTTTTGTCCTCCAATACGATCGTTTTTGAGAACGGCCAGCCCACGCTTCGCGGCATTGCGCTGGTTCAGCAGGCGTTTTCCCAAAGTCTCCTGGGCAGCTACGGACACGCCTTCATCGCGATGTGCCTTCTTTTCTTCGCTTTTTCCACGATTATCGGCTGGTACTACTTCGCGGAGACCAACATCCGTTATCTTTTTGGAGTGAGGGCACTGCGTCCGTTCCAGGTTCTTGTCATGGCTTTCATTTTGGCCGGAAGCGTTCTTAAAATCGACCTGGTTTGGGAACTGGCGGATTTCTTCAACGGCGTGATGGTTTTTCCGAACCTGCTGGCTCTGCTTTTCCTGAGCGGCAAGGTTGTTCGCCTTCTGAAGGAGTACAACGAGGGTATTCCTTATAACCGGGAGAGTTTCCTGAAGTAAAGCAAAAATAACGCAAAAATAATCAACAATAAATCCCCCATAGAAAGCGCCGTACACCTTTTTCGGTCTGTACGGCGCTTTTGCGTGGCACGGGGTCCCTTCCATGATATGTGTGTACGCCCGCCATTATTGGGGCCTGCAAATCATCTGCGCCTGTTGTGTCGATTCGTAACTCGAAAAACTATTGACGGCTTTGAGAAATGGGCATAAATTGAAAAGAAAAATTTCTCTCTGTCAGGAGTGAGTGTCAATGAATCTGAGTCAATATCCCCGTCGCCGTTATACGCCTTATCAGACGCCTATAGAGGAGCTGCGGAACCTTAGCGACGCGCTGGGCGGGCCGACGATCTACATGAAGCGCGACGATCTTCTTGGACTGGCCGGCGGCGGGAACAAGACGCGGAAGCTGGAATTTTTAATGGCCGACGCGCTGAACCAGGGCGCCGACACCGTGATCACCTGCGGAGCCGTCCAGTCGAACCACTGCCGTTTGACCCTTGCCGCGGCCGTCAAAGAGGGGCTGAAATGTCACCTCGTCCTTGAGCAGCGCGTCCCGAACAGCTATGACGAACGTGCCGGCGGCAACAATTTCCTGTTTCACCTTCTGGGGGCCGAAGGGTTCCACGTGGTGGACGGGGGCGCGGATATGGCGGCCGAGATGCAGAAAGTGGCCGATGCCCTTGCCTCGAAGGGGCGCAAACCCTACATCATCCCCGGCGGCGGCAGCAACGAGATCGGCGCGCTGGGTTACGTCGCCTGCGCGCAGGAACTGCTGGAGCAGTCCTTCGAGATGGGCGTAAATTTTGACAATATCATACTCACCAGCGGCAGTACGGGGACCCATGCCGGAGTGCTGACGGGAATCCTGGGCAACAACGCAAACATTCCGGTTACGGGCATTGGCATCAATCGCAAAAAAGAGGCCCAAAGCAGCGCCGTTTACGCGCTGACACAAAAACTTTTCGACAAAATGGGAATCCGCACGCCCCTTTCCCGGGAGGACGTCGTTGTTTTTGACGATTACATCGGAGAGGGCTATTCCCGCCCCACAAAGGGGATGATCGAGGCTGTGAAGCTTGTCGCCCGCACCGAGGCCATTCTTCTCGATCCCGTTTACACGGGCAAGGCCATGGCCGGAATGATCGACCTGATCAAAAAAGGACATTTTGCGAAAAAAGACAAAATCCTCTTTCTTCACACCGGCGGTTCCCCCGCTCTGTACGTCTATGCGGACAAATTTTTCGAGTGAAGAAAATCCCTTTATTGAATCATTGAGAAATGACAACGACACGACAGGATCCCGAAAGAAAAGGAGTCCTGTCGTGTTTATCGTTACAGCCCGTAATATGACGGAAAGGCGAGGGGAGAGATAATGAAAATTCTTGCGGTCAATGGCAGTCCAAGAAAAGGCTGGAACACGTCGAAACTGCTGGAGCATGCTCTGGAAGGGGCGAAGTCCGTCGGCGGAGAGACGGAAGAGATCGTCAACCTGTACGACCTGAACTTCAGGGGCTGCGTCAGCTGTTTTCGATGCAGAGTGAAAGAGGGCGGTCATCCCGGAAGATGCGCCGTCAGAGACGATCTGAGCAGTATTTTGGACCGTATGGCGGAATATGGGGGACTGCTGATCGGGTCCCCGATCTACCTCTGGGACGTGACGAGCCAGACGCGGGCGTTTTTGGAGCGGCTGATCTATTCGAATCTGGCCTATCGGGCCGAAAACCGGTCGGAGTACAAAGGCAAAACCAACGCGGGCTTCATTTATTCCATGAACGCCACGGAGGAGCGCATGAAAACCTCCGGTTACGATTTTCTCTTCAAAAGTCACATGCATTTTCTCTCCTTTCTGAACGGCAGGGCGAGATATATGACGTCCAACGACACCTGGCAGTTCGACGATTACGCGAAGTACGACGTTCCTCTTTTCGACCCCGCCGCCAAGGCCGAGGTGCGTCGGGAGCAGTTCCCCAAAGACTGCAAAAGAGCCTTCGAAATTGGAGCGGGCCTGGTGCAGTCCCGCCGTTGAAAAATTGACAGAGGAGATTGGTGGAAGAAAATTGGTGGAGGAAAATTTGCCTGTATTGCCAATTCCTATTAAAATATCGTGATAATTGTCTGTGACAGGTAGAATAATATTTGGAAGATGTTCTCAGGGAACTGCAGGGAGGTATCGGAGAATGCCGAAGGAAACGCTGGAAGGGTTCGTCCGGTCCGCAAGATGGTGGCGGACGGAGATCCCTGGAAAAATTGTCCTGTCGAAGGACGGGGTGAAGGATCTTTTTGACCTGTTGCGTCAGGAAAAGAGTCGTCCTTTTTTCATTGTGGACAAAGCCCTGAGCGGTCAGGAAAAGTTTGGGCCGATTCTGGCGGAGAAGGGGAAATTTTTATTTTTGTTTGACGCGACCGCGTCGGAGCCTCGAACAAAAGACGTGGATGCGCTGGTGAAACTCCTTCGAGAGGAGAAGCTGGACCCGGACGTCATTGTTGGCGTGGGAGGCGGCGGAACCATGGACCTGGCCAAGGCCGTGGGAATATGCCTGAAAAATCCCAAAAGCGCCGCGGACTACCAGGGCTGGGGCTTCGACATGGTGCGAGGGGTGGATGTATGGGTCGTCCCCACCCTGAACGGAACGGGGGCGGAGCTGACCCCCATCGCGGTACTGAGGGGGCCCGAAAAGAAGCTGGGCATCAACACGCCTCTCGTGGCGGCGCGGGTGGCGATTATCGACCCGCAGCTCTCAGAGGGAGTTCGAAAATTCAATCGCTTCTTTACGATGATGGACTGCTACTATCATCACTGCGAAATCACCCACAGCAAAACCAGCGAACCGAACGCGATTCTGGACGCGAAGGACGGCCTTGAACTGTCCCGGCAGGTTTTGTCCCGTGACCTGTCGAACTACGACCTGGAAACGGCAATACGATCCGTCCGCGCCTCCGTGCTGGGAGCGAGCAGCACTGTGGGAGGCCGGGTCGGAGCCAGCCACGCCATCTCTTACGGCCTGAGCAACTCCGGGCCCACCCTTCCCCACAGCGTCTCCGTGACGATCTCCATGCTGGCCCTGGCCGACCTTTACCGGGACGGCGGATACGAGGAAACCCTTCAATTTATGAAAATCAACGCAATCCCCGTTCCCAAAGCCAGAGATTACGGAATAGACGCCTCTCAGATCGATAAAATGGTACAGACGGCTCTCGGCATGGATAAGCTCTGGCTGAGCCATTTCGGCGAGGGCTGGGAAAAAACGGTCACCCGTGACTTTCTGCGGGATGTTTACGCGAGAATTGTTGCCGCGTGATTTTTCGGAGTTTGCTCTCTGTTCGCCATGATCGAAACGCTGGCCGTCATTCCCGCGCGCTATGGAAGCACGAGACTGCCCGGTAAACCGCTTCTGAAGCTCTGCGGGAAGGAACTGGTTTTATGGGTGTGGGAGGGGGTGCGAAAAAGCGCCTCCGTGGATCGGGTGATTGTCGCGACCGACTGTGAGGCGATCGCGTCTCTGGTGGAAAAGGCGGGAGGCGAGGCGATGATGACCCCGTCGGAACTGCCCACAGGAGGCGATCGGGTGGCCTGGGCGGCGGAACGTGTTCCTTCCCGGTTCGTGCTGAACGTGCAGGGCGACGACCCCATGGTGGAACCTAAAATGATCGATCCCATGGTGGAGGCTCTGCGACGGGATCCGGAGGTGACGCTGGCCGTTCTGGCCAAACGCATCGAAAACCCGGACGAGGTGGAGCGAACTTCCGTTGTCAAGATGGTGTTTGATGAAAAGGGGAGGGCTCTGTATTTCAGCCGCTCTCCCATCCCTTTTTCAAGGGACGGGGATCCGAAGACGGCGCGTTTCAAGCATATCGGGCCCTACGCCTGGCGCAGAGAGGCCCTTTTGGAGTTCGCAACCCGGTCTCGCACTCCGCTGGAGCGGGCGGAAAGTCTGGAGATGCTTCGGGTGCTGGAAAAAGGCGGAGTTATCCGCTGTATCGAAACGAACGTGGACACGGTGGAAATCGACACGCCGGAGGATGTCCATCGCTTCGAGGCGCTGATGAAGCGGAGCGGGAATATTTAGCAGGAATATTTATCAGGGGAGGACTGGGATAATTATGGCCGGTTATGAGCTGTTTGACGAAAAGGAACGCGCGCAGGTCGCGGAGGTAATGGAAACGGGTATTCTGATGCGCTACGGGTTCAGCGGAGTTCGCGCCGGACATTGGAAGGCCCGGGAGATGGAAGAGGCCATCCGCAAGCGATCGGGCGCCGCTTACGCTCTGTTGCTGGCGGACGGAACCGCGGCTCTGACAACGGCTCTGGCGGCCCTGGGCGTCGGAAGCGGGGACGAGGTCATCATGCCCACGTTCACCTTCGTCGCCAGTTTTGAGTCCATCATTGCGGCGGGGGCTACTCCGATTCTCGTGGACGTGGACGACACCCTCTGTCTCAGCCCGGATGCCGTGAAAAAGGCCATCACGCCCCGCACCAAAGTGGTCATGCCGGTGCATATGTGCGGCGCGGCGGCAGATGTGGACCCGCTGCGGGAGATCTGCAAGAGCCGCGGCCTGTTTCTCGTGGAGGACGCCTGCCAGGCTTTCGGAGCTTCCTATAAAGGGAAATTCGTGGGAAGCCTCGGCGACGCGGGATGTTACTCCTTCGATTTCAACAAGATGGTGACCTGCGGAGAGGGCGGAGCTGTGGTCACCAACGACGAAAAACTCTATAAGCGGGCGGACATGTACCACGATCACGGGCACGACCACCTGAACGAGGACAGAGGTGCGGAGGGTCATCCCTTCCCCGGCTACAACTACCGCATCTCCGAACTGCACGCGGCCATAGGCTGCGCCCAAATCGGGAAGCTGGACAATTTCCTGTCCCGTCAGCGCCGGAACAAAAAACCCTTTAAAGAGGAGCTGTCCGCGATTCCGGAGGTCACTTTCCGCCGACTTCCGGATCCTGAGGGAGACTGCGCCACCTTTCTGTCCTTCTTTATGCCGGACGAGACCCTGGCCCGGCTCGCGGCCCAGTCGCTGAAGGAGGCCGGAACGGAGGGAGTTTTCCACTGGTACGACAACAACTGGCATTACGTCAGAAACTGGCTGCATTTAAAAGAGCGCCGCTTTGCGAATGCCATTTCTCCCAACATTCTGGAGGGGATGCCCGACTACTCCAAGGCGGACTTTTCCGGATCCGACCGCTGGATGGCCCGCTGTATCTCCATCACGATCAAGCTGGGCTGGTCGGAGGAAGACGCCCTCAGCCGGGCGAAAAAGGCGGCGGCGGCGATAAAGAAGATCCTGTAAAATTATCGAAAAACGTAAAAGCGATAAAAACCGTCCGGGCGACGGAACGCATTTCCTCCCGCCTCGGACGGTTTTGTCTGCCGAAAGGGGAGTGTCCGCGCGATGGCCGGAAAGCAAAGTACAGATCTGAAAAATGCAGGTCAGAAAAATATGGATCAGAAAAATATGGATCAGAAAAATTCAGAACAGAAAAATTTGGAACAGATCGTGAAAAAGGCCGTCGAAAAACACCGGAAAGCTGCGGTGGCTCTGAGCGACGACCTGGGCGCGCACCCTGAGCTGCCTCACAAGGAGTTCGAGTCGAGCGCTAAAATTGTCGATCTTCTGAAAAAAGCCGGTTTTCAGGTGGAATATCCTTTCTGCGGGTACAAAACGGCTTTCAGCGCCCTTCTGGACAACGGAGAGGGGCCGGACGCGGCGATCATGGTGGAGTACGACGCGCTCCCCGATATTGGGCATGGGTGCGGGCACAACCTGCACGGTTCTCTGTCCGTTCTGGCGGGGCTCGCCCTGTTGGAGCTGCGGGATCGCTACAGAGGCCGGATTCACGTCATCGGCACCCCCGGCGAGGAAGGGGACGGCGCGAAGGTGGGAATGGCGGCGAAGGGCGTTTTCGACGGTATGGCGGTGGCGATGATGATGCACAGCATCGGCGGCGGTGTTTGTCAGCCGGATATGGATGCCCTGAGCCTTCGGTGTCTGGAAATGGAATTTCGCGGCAGGTCCGCTCACGCGGTGGCGGCTCCCTGGGAGGGGCGTTCGGCGCTGGCCGCGGCCCGAAAGTTTCTGGACCTGATCGACGCCCGTCGGGAGTGTTTCACTCCGGACATTCACGTCAACGGCGTCATTCTGGAGGGAGGGAAGACCCCGAACATCATCCCGGAACTGGTCCGGCTCCTGGTGGAATTTCGAACGAACTCCAGTGCGAAGCTCAGGAGTGTGGACGAAATGGTGCAGAAATGCGCGGAGGCCGCCGCTATGGCCTTGGAGTGCAGGGTGACGTGGAACGCGACATTTTCCGATTTCGCCGATATGATACGTGTTTCCGCTCTGGAAAAGGAGGTCGAGCGGATTCTGACCGGCCTGGGAGAACGCGTCTCCGAGGTCACGCCCCCCATTGGCTCCACGGACGTGGGCAACGTCAGTTACTGCTGTCCCGCGATTCAGCCGCTGATGGCCATTACAGACGAACCTCTCGTCCTTCATACGGCGGAGTTCGCCGCGGCCACGCTGAAGCCCAGAGCCCACCAGGCCATGGCCCGGGGCGCGGAGACTCTCGCTCTGCTGGCCCTCAAAATCCTGAACGACGGGGATTTTCGACGCGCTGTCCGGGAGGATTTCACCAGGCAGCTCGATCTTAAAAACAACAGAAAATAGTTTATAATTTGCTCCAATTTCGATCCATAAATTTTATTCTATAAATTTTAATCTATAAATCAAAAGGGAGGTTTTTTCAGTGGGAGAGGAATCGAAGGGACAGTCGTCGGGAAATTTGCAGGAAAGCAGGGTGGAAAAGAAGAAGTTCAGGCTTCCCCATATTTATGTTTTGCTGGTGAGCATTATTTTTCTCTGCGCCATTGCGTCCTGGATTCTGCCCGCGGGAGAATTTGACCGGACTCAGAATGCGGCGGGGCGAACGGTGGTGGTGGCGGGAACCTGGCATCCCGTGGCGCCCTCGCCGGTGGGGCCTTTCGGCGCGGTGCGGGCCATCTATGGAGGACTGGTGGACGCCGCCGGAGTGGTCTTTTTCGTGTTTGTGGCTTACGCTTCCATCAGCCTTCTGCTCTCCTCCGGAGCCTTCAACGGCCTGGTGGCCGGTTTGCTGAAGGTCTTTCGGGGAAAATCCCGGGCTGTGGTCATCCCCATCTTCATGATCATCATGGGCGTGGGCGCGTCCACGGTGGGTATCTTCGAGGAGGCGCTGCCCTTCATCCCGATTTTTGCGGGAATCGCCATTGCCATGGGGTATGACGCCATTGTGGGCGTGGCCATCATCGGGCTGGGCGTTGGCCTGGGTTACAGCGGTGCGGTGATGAACCCCTTCACCGTCGGAATCGCGCAGAGCGTCGCGGAGCTGCCTCCCATGTCCGGATGGGGCTATCGCCTGATTTGTCACCTGTCGATGGTGGTGGTGGGGGCGCTGTATACGATGCACTACGCCATGAAAATACAGGCGGACCCCACGAAGAGCCTGGTGTACGGAGAGGATTTCAGCAAGCTGGCCATGGACGAGAAGACCCTGTCGGAACAGCCTTTCGGCCTTCGGGAAAAGCTGGTTCTGCTCGCCTTCGGAGCCATGATCGTGCTTGTCGTTTACGGGACGCAGGCCTATGGCTGGTACTTCGAGGAAATCTGCGCCGTCTTTCTTATCATGGGAGCCGTCACCGCCATCATCATGGGCTGGGGGCCCAATCAGGTGGCTGAAAAGATGGTGGGGAGCCTCTGCGACGTCACCATGGCCTGTATGATGATCGGCCTTGCCAGAGGAATTTTGGTTGTACTGCGTCAGGGGCACATCATCGACACCGTGGTTTACGGCCTGTCGATTCCTCTCGCGGGTCTTCCGAACTGGCTTGCGGGGGAAGCCATGCTTCTCACTCAGACGCTGCTCAACTTCCTGATCCCCTCCGGATCCGGTCAGGCCGCCACGAGTATGCCGATCATGACGCCTCTGGCGGACGTCCTCGGCGTATCCCGACAGGTGGCGGTTCTGGCGTTTCAGTTTGGCGACGGCATTTCCAACATCCTCTGGCCGACGGCCTTCGCTCCGGTTGTCGCGGCTCTGGGCGGCGTCAAACTGGGAACCTGGTGGAAGTGGTTCGTTCCGCTTTTCGGGTGGATTCTGCTGACGCAAATGGTCCTTGTGGCGGTGGCGATCTCCATCGGCTGGTAAATGCAATGAATTTTAAAACGAAATAAATCTGTAAACAAATGAAAACTCAGGCCGCCGTACATTTGGGAGACAGCGCGAAGCTGGTCTTCCAATTATGAGAGAGGGCGAGTTTTCTCAATATATGGTGTGTCAGAAAAATTCGGTCATACGGGTGAATTCTGACCTGGACCTGCGCCTGTTGGGACCGCTGGGATGCGGAATCATGACAGGCGCAGGGTTCGTCTCAATCACCTGAAA
>JAISUO010000014.1 GCA_031272035.1 Synergistaceae bacterium | reverse complement strand
CCGCCGTCAGCGTCGTCTTTCCGTGGTCGATATGTCCGATCGTTCCAATATTCAAGTGCGGCTTGTTACGATCAAATTTTTCCTTCGCCATAACATGTCCCTCCCGTTTGTTCTCTTCTAAATTATTCTCTTCTAATAGTTTCCACAATCTCGAAAGCACCGCCGGTTCGACAGCCGCTTTCGCTTTTTTTCAGATTCTTCCTTCAGGTTCTTACGCAGATTGATTATTCCAAACTCATCCTCTGAGGACTTTCTCCGTCACCTCAGCCGGTGCAGGTTCGTAGTGATCAAACTGCATCGTATAATTCGCCCGGCCCGAGGTCTTGCTTCTCAAATCCGTGGCGTATCCAAACATGCTGGCCAGCGGCACATAAGCTTTGATTATACGCGCGTTGGCTCTCATGTCCATCCCCTCGATGCGCCCCCTCCGGGAAGAGAGGTCGCCGATAACGTCTCCTACGTAATCCTCCGGAGTCACGACCTCCACGGACATGATGGGCTCCATCAGAATCGGGCCCGCCTTCTTCATGGCCTCCTTGAATCCCAAAGACGCCGCGATTTTGAAGGCCATTTCCGAGCTGTCCACTTCGTGATAACTGCCGTCCACCAGAGAAACCCGGATTCCAATGACGGGATACCCGCCCAGGATGCCGCTCTGAAGCGCCTCCTCCAAACCCTTCTGGACGGCCGCGATGTATTCTTTCGGAATGACGCCGCCCACGATCTTGTCCTCGAACTCGTAGCCCTTTCCTTCCGGCAGGGGCTCCACGTTGAACACCACATGACCGTACTGCCCGCGGCCGCCGGACTGGCGGATGTATTTGCCCTCTCCGGATGCCGCCTTCTGAATGGCCTCGCGGTAGGCGACCTGGGGACGGCCGACTTTTACATCCACGCCAAACTCTCTTTTCAGGCGGTCCACGATAATTTCCAGGTGCAGCTCGCCCATTCCGGAGATGATCGTCTGGCCGCTCTCCTCGTCCGTGCGCACGCGGAAGGTGGGATCCTCGTCGGCAAGGGCGATCAGGCCCTTTGAAAGTTTCATCTTGTCGCCCTGAGTGGCGGGCTCCACGGAAAGAGAAATGACCGACTCCGGGAACTCGAGGCTTTCAAGGACAATCGGATCGTTTTCCGTGCAGAGAGTATCGCCCGTCTTGGTGCCCTTGAGACTTGGCACCGCCACGATCATCCCCGCCTCCACCGCATCGATGTCCTCCCGTTTGTTGGAGTGCATGCGCATGATGCGTCCAATACGCTCTCTCTGGCCCGACGTGGGGTTGTAGACCGCGCTGCCCTTTTCCAGATGGCCGGAGTAAACCCGCAGGAAAATCAGTTTCCCAAGGAAAGGGTCCACCGCCACCTTGAAGGCCAGAGCGGTGAAGGGCTCTTCGGGGTTGCTGTGACGCTCCACGACGCTGTCCGGTTCTCCGGGCCGGGAACCCTGAATCGGAGGAAGGTCGACGGGGGAAGGAAGGTAGTCCACCACCGCGTCAAGAACCATTTCCACACCCTTGTTCTTGAAAGCGGAGCCGCAAAGCACTGGAACGGTCTTCAGGGCGATGGTGGTCTCCCGCAGAACTTTGCGGATAAGCTCGGCTCCCACTTCCCGACCCTCCAGATAGAGCGTCATGATGTCGTCGCTGAAGTCCGACAGGACCTCCACAATGGCGTCATGGCCCGCCTTGGCCGCGTCCAGCATGGCCGGCGGAACAGCCCCCGTGATGGGAGGTTGCCCCAGCTCGCGGCTGAACATGACGGCTTTCAGCTCGACGAGGTCCACCACGCCCACAAACCCGTCTTCCGCCCCGATGGGCATTTGAACGGGAATCGCGTTGGCTCCCAGTTTATCCTTCATCGCGGCGACCACAGCGTCAAAATCCGCGCCGATCCGGTCCATCTTATTGACAAAGGCGATACGGGGTACGTGGTATTTGTCGGCCTGACGCCAGACCGTTTCCGACTGGGGCTCCACGCCCCCCACTGCGCAAAAAACGGCCACCGCGCCGTCCAGCACCCGCAGGGATCGCTCCACCTCAACCGTAAAATCCACGTGGCCGGGTGTATCAATAAGGTTGATCGTATGATTTTTCCACACACATGTCGTAGCAGCGGAGGTAATGGTGATGCCCCGTTCCCTCTCCTGCTCCATCCAGTCCATGGTAGCCGCGCCCTCGTGCACTTCGCCGATCTTGTAGTTGCGCCCCGTGTAATACAGAATGCGCTCGCTCGTCGTGGTCTTGCCCGCATCGATATGGGCGGCTATACCTATATTTCTGAGTCTGGTAATATCCAAAAACCGCACCTGCCTGCTACAGCTTCCTGAAAGTTCTCAATGCCCTCGCCAGAGTCCCCGGAAATAGCTGTTTAAATTCAACTCCGCCCTACGCGCGGAGGTCCATCGTTACCAGCGGTAATGCGCGAACGCCCTGTTCGCCTCCGCCATCTTGTGCGTATCTTCGCGTTTTTTGATCGCACTGCCTTCATTTTTATAAGCATCCATCAGCTCACGCATGAGACGCTCCGCCATGGGCATCCCTTTTCTGGAACGCGCGTAAGACACAATCCAGCGAATCGAAAGAAGCTGCCCTCTCTCCGGAGTGACCTCCACCGGCACCTGATAGGTGGCGCCTCCCACTCGTCGGGGCCGCACTTCGATCTGAGGAGCCACATTCGACATGGCCTTCTCAAAAACCTCGAAGGGCTCGGCTCCCAGTTTTTCAGCCGCGCCATCCAGCGCGCCGTAGAGAATTTTCTCGGCGATGCTCTTTTTGCCGCCCTTCATCAGGCTGGTGATGAACTTCGCCACCGCCGGATTTCCAAAGCGGGTATCCGGAACGACGTCCCGTTTTCTCACATGTCCTTTACGAGGCATGGCTCAACCTCCTCAGCTTGCTTTCGGCTTACGCGCGCCGTATTTCGAACGGCTGCGTTTCCTGTTTTCCACTCCGCCGCAGTCCAGCGTGCCCCGCACGATGTGATACCGAACGCCGGGAAGGTCCTTGACACGCCCTCCGCGGACGAGAACCACGGAGTGCTCCTGCAGATTATGTCCAATACCCGGAATGTAGGACGTTATCTCTATTCCGTTGGTAAGACGGACACGCGCCACCTTTCTCAAAGCCGAGTTCGGCTTCTTAGGCGTCACGGTATACACTCTCGTACAAACACCTCTCCTCGCAGGATTTCCCTGCAGCGCCGGAGAGTCGCTCTTGCTCCGCTTCTCCGAGCGCCCGTTACGAACAAGCTGGTTAATTGTTGGCACAGAATCTCCTCCTTCTAAAATAACTCTTTTTGCACAAACCGCTTCACAATGTATTCAGATCAGGGGTGCATCAACAAACCTGCCACCGCGGCAGGCCTGTCTATGGCACAGGCTCGACCCAGCTTCAGCTTCGAATCCACCTTTTCGACTTCCACCCCCGCCGTCTTCGCTGCCTCTTCCAACTCGCCGGCTCCCGCCAAATCGCTGTCGAGAGCGATGAAGAGCTTTTTCAGGTTTTTCTTCTCCAGAGCGCGGCGAACTTCCCTCTCGCCCGCAATCCTTTCCGTCACAGCCAATTCGTTTAAAGGCATAAAAATACCCCCTGTGTACGAGACACAAAGGAGATACTACCAAAAAAAATTAATTTTTGTCAAGGCAAAATACAAGCAAAATAAGATAAAAACACGATAAAAAATTTACCTCAGCGCCGGCTTCGAGTCCGCCGCAAGCTGACCGCAGGCCGCCATAATGTCCGTTCCCTTTTCTCGCCGAACCTCAAACTCGATGTTCAGCTCCGTCAGCGCGGCGCAAAAAGCCTTTATCCGCGGTTCCGGGGAGCGTCGCACATCCTCCAGCCCGGGTCCGGGAGCGGAAATGGGGTTCCAGGGAATGAGGTTGACGTAAACCCCGAGGCCGTCCAGCAGCGCGGCCATTTCATAGGCCAGGGAAGGGTCGTCGTTGACTCCGTCGATAAGGACATATTCAATGGTGATACGCTCCCCCGTCCTCTTCTTATAATAGCGCAGCGCATCCGTCAGGGCGGTGAGAGAATATTGCCGGTTGACGGGCATCAGTCGATTTCTCAGGGTATCGTTGGGCGCGTGAAGGGACACGGAAAGGCGCAGGGGGATCTCGAAGTCGGCAACGTCCCGAATCCCCGGCGCGATGCCCGATGTGGAGAGGGTGATGTGCCGGGCTCCCAGGTTGCGCATTTTGGGATGATTGAGGGTCCGAACGCTTTCAAACACGTTCTCCCGGTTCAGCAGCGGCTCTCCCATCCCCATAAAAACCACGTTGCCGATGTCCTTCCCCAGACGCTGTTCCATGAGCAGAAACTGTCCCAGAATCTCCCCCGCGGACAGGCTGCGGACGTAACCCGACTGTCCCGTGGCGCAAAACGCGCAGGCCAGAGGACAGCCCACCTGACTGGAAAGACAGGCCGTAGTATGACCGCCATGATCCAGCAGAACAGACTCCACCCGACTGCCGTCCTCCATCTGCCACAGATATTTGCGCGTCCCGTCCCGGGATTTCTGCTCTCTGATCTGAACCGGAATTTTCAACAGCGATTCACAGGCCAGTTTTTCCCGAAGCGTTTTCGAAAGATTCGTCATACCGGCGGGGTCGAAAACCTTTTTCGCGTAGATCCACTGACATATCTGATCGGCTCTGAAACGCGGCTCCTTCCAGTGCTCCGTCACCAGTTTTTCCCATTCCCCGTACGATAAGGAAAGCGCATCGTACGCTTTGTTCTCCATTTCTCCGTTCTCCGTCCCCTCTGTCTCCCGCTTCTCTTAAATAATTTTCTCTAATTTTTAATTATATCCGTGCTCTCTACATTTTCGAAGAAATCTTTTATAATTTCAAAATCAGGGAAGCTATGGAACACGACTCTTCATTATATAACAGTATATAACAGCGAGGTGGACTATGTGGAGTTGAAAACGCAAATTCTGACTAAACTGAATCCCGTTCAGGAGCGGGGAGCCCTCAAGCGCATCATGGCGGGCATCTGCATCCTGATGACCGGCGTGGTCGTTCTCTACTGGGGCAACCGCTACATGGCCATCGTCATAGAACGACTCTCCCATCGGGAGTTTGGTCCCATGCTTTTCGGCTCCGTTTTCAGCGTTCTCATCCACGGCTCCCAGATCCTGCTGCTTCTGCTGGGGTGGGTTCTGATCGGCAACGGCGCGGGGTATTACTTCACCCAGGCGCGGATTTTCGTCAGCATCATTTTGTCCAGCGTGGGGATCTGGCTGAGCTGGATCACCTTTCCCCTTCTTCATCGCTGGCTGACCTACACCTTCCCTCTTGAAATTTACATCCTCGTTCCCCTTCTCGCGCTTTTCGAACTTCTGACGCTGCAGGTGGAGAACTGGATCGACCGGGGGGCCGCCATATCCCTGTGGGTTTACTCCCTTCAGAGCCTGGAGCTTCTTCCCGCCTTCCCCACCAGCACACAGGCCCTTTCCAATCTTTTCGAGGGCATGTACCGCTCCAACGCGGAGGTGGCCATCGCCAGCATGGCGGGGACGTCTTTGTTCCTGAGCTTTCTGGCCGGGGCCATCACCTCCACATGGCTTCTGGCCCGCTACTCCATCCGCCTCAGTCAGGTGCGGCAGCTGTGGCAGTACGCGCCCCGGCGGAAGTCCGACAGCGAAGACGGGCTGCTGGGGGTCAACATGGTGGACGTGAGAAGCCTGGTTCACGACCTGAAAAACCCTCTGGCCGCAATCAAGGCCATGGCGCTGCTGCTCAGGGAGGAAAAGGGCGGGGAGGCGGAATCGGAAAAGGCCGATGTGCTGCTCAAGGCCACCAGCTACATGGAACACATGATCAACGAAATCCTCCATGAAGATCAGCGCAGCGCCATCGTGACGGAAAAATTTTTCGACAATCTGGAAAAACACATTCACCCCTTCCCCTGGGGCGAATACGTCCACGTAACCCTGTCCCCCGACGTGAGGGAGGTTCCCCTGAAACTCAACGAAATACGCTTCATGAGGGCGCTTCTGAACGTTCTGGACAACGCCTGGCGGGCCAACCGAACCGCCGGCACCCGGGACATCGACCTCCACGTCCGGCGCAACGCTCAATTTGTGGAAATCGAGATTCTCGACAACGGGCCGGGATACGCCCCCCTGTCGAACCGGTCCGGCTGGGGCTCCACCGGGCTGGGGCTGGCTTTCGTGCGCAGGATCGTGACCGCCCACCAGGGGAACCTTCTTATCTCCTCCCGAACCGACGGAATCAGCGGCGCCAGCGTCCTGATTTCCGTCCCTGTTTCCAACGACTGACGCCAGGCCGGTTTATCCCGGAGCTCATCCGGGACTCAGGAATTTTTTCTCGGGTTCTTCCGGCGATACCAGAGCAGGTAGGCCCCGGAAAGCAGAAAAGCGACCGCAACACAGCCGAAGGTCAGGACATGGAGATACCGCGCCAGGAGTTCCTGATGCTCCCCCAGCAGATATCCCGCCAGAGTCAGAACCACAACCCACAGCCCCGCTCCCAGAGAGGTGTACAGGACGAACCGGTCGACGCGCATCCGCGCCACGCCGGCGGGAAGCGAAATATACTGCCGGATCACCGGAAGCAGACGCCCCACCAAAGTGCTGACGTGCCCGTGACGCTGGAAAAACAGCTCCGCCTTCTCCAGCGATTCCCGCGACACAAAAAAATATCTGCCGTATTTTAAAAGAAAGGGCCTGCCAAATCGAACCGCAAACCAATAATTGAAAAGAGCGCCCAGAATGCTGCCCCCCAGGCCGGAAGCGAGAACCCTCCAGAGGGACATTTCCCCCCTCCAGACGAGATACCCGGCGGGAGGCAGAACCACCTCGCTGGGAAACGGGAAGAACGAGGACTCCAGAAACATCAGCGCCACAATACCGGCATACCCCAGTTTTCCTACGGTCTCGACCAGCCATCCCGTTACGTCTTTCATGAAGGCGATCAAAGCGCCCAGGTGCAGAAGCAGAAAAACGCCCGCCCCCGCCGCCGCAAGGCACACAACGATCAGCAGGCCTTTTTTTCCCCTCGATAACTTCCCCGTCGTCACAGCCAGGCGTCCTCCAGAATTTCCCCCTCCGCCACCAGGGAGGTTCGACCCTTCAGCCAGGCGTGACAGGCGCGCCCGTCGGGAGCGAAGCTCAGGCGTACCTCGTTGACTCCCCCCGGATTGTGCACTCGAAAACGACGGGACAGCCCCCCGGCGCAGGGGACGGAGTCCGACTCCGAAACAAAGGCCAGAACGGAGGCGGCCACGCAGCCCGTTCCGCAGGACTCCGTCAGCTCCTCCACGCCTCTTTCGTAGGTCACCATCCGAATTTCATCGCCGGGAAGCCTCTCCGCAAAGGAGACGTTGCTCCCCTCGGGGAAACGCTCCGAATCGTGGGAAATCGCCCGTCCCGCCTCGGCCTTCAGCGCGGTGTCCAGCGCGTCGTAATCCTTCAGGAAAAGCACGCAGTGAGGGACGCCCACCGTCAAAAAGAAAAAGGGAAACTCCAGATCCCGAAACCTCAAAGTGCCCTGGGAAAAACTCTCCGCAAGAGAAATGTCCCCCATGTCCAGTTCGGCGTAAGGCGGCTCGACCCGCGCCCGAATCGGCCCCGCCAGGGTCGTGAAACACATGTCCTCCCCGGCCAGTTTTTTTTCGAAAGCGTAACGAGCCAGCGCCCGGGCGCCGTTGCCGCACATCTCCGCCTCGCTGCCGTCGGCGTTGAAAAGGCGCATCACAAAATCCATATCCGTTGATTCGTTCGACTTTTCCACCACAAGCAATCCGTCCGCGCCGATCGAAAATTTCCTGCGGCACAGCCGGCGGGCGAAACGGGACAGGTCCTCCGCGGAGTGACGGCCCTCTCTGTTGTCGATCACGATAAAATCATTGCCGTTGCCGTGTACTTTTGTAAACCGCGTCAAAATTATTCGTTCCTCCCCGACGGTCGTCTTTTCGTTTTCTTTCCGGTGCTTTATAATAACATCAACAGTGATAAAAAGGAGGTGTTGTTCCGTGCCGACGGAGCCCGTTGCCCTGAAGATCATTATGGAACGCGGCGCTTACCGATCCGGGTGAGGCTGCGGCTTTTACAGCCCGGAAGAGAAGGCTTCTTTTCCTCAGCAGCAAAAAAATATTCTTGCCGTCGCCGAAATTCTCCGCGCGTTGAGAACCCGCTACGGAGAGCGTCTGGATATTAACATCGTCGATCCGAGAAATATCATGGCCCTTTGGGATATTTTCCGTTTTCGCGTCCGTGCGTCCCGCCCCACATGGGTTCTGGACAACAGAAAATTCTGCGATGGAATCCCCTCCCTGGCGTCCCTGCAGGAAACCATCGACGCAAAAATCCAGAACTGACCTCCCTCGTACTTCCTGCTTTTTTACTTTTTGAAACAAAAAAACGGTTTATTATGAAATACCGGATCTTTTTCGGTATTTCATATTCCTGTTATTATTTCATGTGGCGGGTATCGGGACTTTCAGTTACAATGCAACCCGTCATTCGGAAAACTCAAAAAAGGACGTTACATTTTTTGAAACCGTACTCGAAACCGTAATGGAGGCACTACAGGCACAATGCAGGCAGACAGAATTCGCAATCTGGCAATCGTGGCTCACATCGACCACGGTAAAACCACTCTTATCGATTCCATCTTTCGGGCAGCCCAGACCTTCGGAGGGCACGCCAAAACCGTCGAGCGCGTCATGGACTCGGGCGCGCTGGAACGGGAGCGGGGCATCACCATCCGCTCCAAGCCCTGTACCGTGGAGTGGAAGGGATACCTCATCAACATCATCGACACTCCGGGACACGCCGACTTCTCCGGTGAGGTGGAGCGCATTCTCTCCACCGTCGACTCGGTCATCCTGATCGTGGACGCCAACGAGGGCCCCATGCCCCAGACTCGCTACGTCCTGAAGCACGCCCTTTCCATAGGGATGAAGCCCCTGCTGTTCATCAACAAGGTGGACCGGGAGGGGGCGGATCCTCAAAGCGCCCTCAACCATACCTTCGACCTTTTCTTCGAGCTGGGGGCCACGGACGAACAGGCGGATTTTCCGGTGCTCTACGGTTCGGGGCTGAACGGATGGGCCGTCAGAGACCTGAACAACCCCGACCGGAACAGCATGGACGACCTCTTTCAGGCCATCGTCGACTACGTGCCCGCGCCGGCGGTCAATCCCGACGCTCCCTTTCTGATGCAGGTCAGCACTCTGGCCTGGAACGAGTACGTGGGGAGAATCGGCTGCGGAAAAATTCTTCAGGGCCGAATCACAAAAGGAGAACCCTTTCTGCGCACCTCGACGACCTGGCTCTCACCGCTCCACAGCGGCGACCAGTGGAAGATCACCGGAACGGAAAACGCCAAAGTCGCGCAGCTCTGGGTGACCCGCGGCCTGGAACGGGTCGAGGTCGACGAAATCACCGCCGGCGACATCGCCTGGCTGACGGGACCGACGGAAATCGACATCGGAGACACTTTTTCCAGCCCGGAGCTGGAGGGGCATCCCCTTCCTCCTCTCTCCATCGAAGAACCCACCGTGTCCATGTTTTTTCTCGTCAACTCCGGTCCTTTCGCGGGCCGGGAGGGGCAGGCCATCACCCTGCGTCAGCTCAAGGCCCGTCTTGAGCGGGAAATGCACGTCAACGTTTCGCTGCGCATGGAGGATCTGGGGCGTCCGGACGGCGTCAAGGTCTCCGGACGGGGAGAACTGCAGCTGGGAATCCTGATCGAGGAGATGCGCCGGGAGGGGATGGAGTTTTGCATCTCGAAACCCGAGGTCATCACCGAAAACCGCGACGGTCAGCTTATGGAACCCTACGAACAGCTCATCATCGACGTGCCCGACACCCTGCAGGGCATCGTCTTCGAAAAACTGGCGAAACGGAAGGCCCGGGTCAAAAACGTGGAGAATCAGGACCGGGGCCTGCTGCGCATCGAATTTGAAATCCCCACCCGGGGACTGATCGGGTATCGCGGAGAATTTTTGACCGACACCCGGGGACTGGGTATCATGTCCAGTTGCTTCATGGGTTACGGCCCCTGGGCGGGAGAACTGAGCGGCCGGGGACGCGGGGCGCTGGTCAGCCTCGACACGGGAGAGGCCACGGCCTATCAGCTGGAAAATCTTCAGGAGCGGGGGACGCTCTTCATCTCTCCCCTGGAGCCCGTCTACAACGGCATGATCGTGGGAGAAAACAGCCGCCCCTCGGATATGCCCTGCAACCCGACCAAAAAGAAACAGCAGACCAACCATCGCTCGGCCACAAAGGAGCTGACCACGAAACTGGACGTTCCCCGCCGCATGTCCCTGGAAAAAGCCATGGAGTGGATCGAAAACGATGAGCTCGTGGAAGTGACGCCTCAGTCCGTCCGTCTGCGGAAGATCATCCTCGACGAGCAGGAACGCCGAAAAGCGGCCCGACGGACGGCGGCTTAATAAAAAAATATCTGTAATAAATATATCCGCATGAAAGGAGGGTTCCCGAAGTGAATTATGGATTGACGGGCGCCACCGGAAAGATGGGCAAAGAAATCCTGAACGTCTTCAGAGAACACTCGCTGGTTTTGGCCGTAAACAGCAAAGGAGAAGAACTCCAGGGAACGCCGCAGGTCATGGTCGATTTTTCCTCCCCCGGAGCTCTGGACCGGACCCTGGCCCTCTGCGCGAGGCATGGAGCCGCTCTGGTGATCGGCACGACGGCGCTGCAGGAGACGGACTTCACGAAACTGCGGGAATACGGCAAAACAGCCCCCGTGGTTCAGAGCTACAATTTCGCCACTGGCATAAACATCCTGAAGATCATTCTGCGCGAGTACACTCCCCTGTTTCAGGACTGGGATCTGGAAATCACGGAGACCCATCACAACAAAAAGAAGGACGCCCCGTCGGGAACGGCGATTCTCCTCAGGGACGCCACGGGCCGGGACTGCCCCACCCACTCCCTGCGTCTGGGAGGCGTTCCCGGGGATCATTCCGTCCTCTTCGCCAACGAAGGCGAGGTCGTCACCTTCAGCCATCGCTCCATCGCCCGCAGCGTTTTCGCCATTGGCGCTCTCCGGGCGGCTCTGTTCACACTGTCCGCTCCCGCGGGGTTCTACACCTTCGAGGACGTTCTGAGCGGCGTCAGCCCAAACCGAGTCAAAGGCCTGAAGTGAACGCAATTGAGTATCATTCGACAAATAACCGCCGGTTGCCGGGGGAGGATCGCATCTCTTGATTGTGCATAAATATGGAGGGTCGTCCGTGGCGACGCCGGAAAAAATACGGGCGCTGGCGGAAATTCTCAAAAAAAGGCTTCAGAACGACGATAAAATCGTCGTGATCGTTTCCGCTATGGGAAAAACCACCGACAACCTCATCGCCCTTGCGAAGGACGTGGCGGGAAGCTCGCCGGACCCGCGGGAACTGGACATGCTCCTGGTCACCGGAGAACAGGTTTCGGCCGCGCTGCTGACCATGGCCCTGAAGAGCACGGGAGTTCGCGCCATATCCCGAAACGCCTGGCAGATCGAGGTCGTCTCCACGGAATTTCACGGGGACGCCCGCATCCGGGACATCAACGCCTTGAAGCTGCTCCGGGACCTGGAGGAGTACAACGTGGTGGTGGTGACGGGGTTTCAGGGCATTTCCGACAGCGGCCACATGACCACTCTGGGACGGGGCAGCTCGGATACCCTGGCCGTGGCCATCGCCGCGAAGCTGAGGGTGGACTGCGAGATTTATTCGGACGTCGCCGGCGTCTACGCCTTCGACCCCAATAAAATTCCCGGGGTCCGAAAACTCGATTACATCCAGTACGACGAGATGCTGGAGCTGGCCGCTCTGGGCGCGAAGGTTCTGCATTCCCGGGCCGTCGAGGTGGCCAGGAGGTATAATGTGAAACTCTACTGTGGTTCTACTTTTTCTGACGAAAGGGGGACGTACGTCGTGGCTCAACTTCCTGAGTGGGTGGAACAGCCCGCGGTCACAGGGCTTGCTCTGGACAGAGACCAGACGAAATTCGCGCTGAAACGGCTGCCCCACACCGGAGACATTCTGAGCGCCCTTTTCGGAGCGTTTGCAGGAACGGCCAACGTGGACATGATCGCCGTGACGGAAGACGACATCACCTTCACGGTCAAAGATGCGGACCGAGAGCGGGTGGCCGGTCTCATCCGGCAGCACCTGGACGCTTACACGGGCTGGGAAATGGAGATCGCCGGGGGCGTGGCCAAGGTCTCCGCCGTGGGAGTCGGCATGAACACCGCAACGGGGGTGGCAGGACGATTTTTCTCCGCTCTGCGCAGGGAAAATGTCGGCGTTCTCAGCGTCACCACGTCGGACATCAACATTTCGGCGCTGCTGGAAGCCGGGGAGGCGGATCGCGCCGTGATGAGCCTCGCCGCTGAATTCGGCCTGACTTCCTGACTTCTTCAAAATAAAAAGCAGAGGGGGAAAATCCATGAATGAAACAAACATGAATGAAATGAACACGGAAGAAATTATCCGTCTGATCAAAGAATCTCCAAAACGCACTCCCGCCAGGGCCTTTGTCTCCGGCACTCTCACAGGGCTGGACTGGGGCGGGGCCAAATTCGTGGGAGGAGCGGAGTTTGGCCTTTTGTCGGGAGATTACGGCGTTATTCAGGAGCTTCTGAAAAAATACGCCGCTCAGATTACCGCCAGCGACATCGAGGTGCAGAGCAGAAATTCCGCGATTCCTCTGAAGGATCTGACGGTCTGCGAGGCCCGAATCGAGCCCGGCGCGGTCATTCGGGACAGGGTCGAAATCGGAAGGAACGCCGTCGTCATGATGGGAGCGGTCATCAACATCGGCGCGGTCATCGGCGAGGGCACCATGATCGACATGAACTGCGTCGTGGGCGGTCGGGCGCGTATCGGCGCGAAGTGCCACATCGGCGCGGGCGCCGTGGTAGCGGGAGTTGTCGAACCGGCCTCCGCCATCCCCGTGGTTATCGGCGACGGAGTGCTGGTGGGAGCGAACGCCGTCATACTGGAAGGCGTGCAGGTTGGAGCGGGAGCCGTGGTGGCCGCGGGCGCCATCGTCACCGAAAACGTCCCGGCGGGAGCCGTGGTGGCGGGGTCTCCGGCCCGGGTCGTGAAAATGGTGGACGACAAAACCGTCTCAAAAACCGCTATTGTGGAAGACCTCCGTAAACTGTAAACTTTAAATAATACTGATTGCAAACCAAAACTTCGAAACTTTCCCCCTCCCTCGCACGGGCAGGGGGATTTTTCTGACCTGCCGCGTCGTCGGCAGCGGCCTTCCGTCGGACAGGAATCCCTGTTGCCTTTCGGGTATCGGGCCGACCTGCGATATAATGACGACAGAATTTTTCTCAGATTCAGGGAGGTTTCTTCGTGAAAAAATCGAGACTTCCGGCACTGCTGGCCGCCATCACTCTGCTGTCGCTCCTTTTTCCTGCGCTTTCCCTCTCCGTGGAAACGCCGGAAGAAGTGCGGCTTTCCGCCGACAGAATGCGCTTCGACGCGCAAAGCGGTGATTTTCTCGCCACCGGCGGCGTTCTCGTCCAGGCGGAGGGACTGACTCTCATGGCGCCCCGGGGGACCGGTAACGTCCAAACCAAAGACGTCTATTTCACCGAAGGGATCGTGGCCTCCGGAGACTGGCGGGGAGACTGGATCGACCTGAAGGCGGGGGCTATCGAGCTGCACTTCGCTCAAACTCCCACGTACACGGCGGAGGGCAAAGTCGAGGGCGTCGTGGGGAAACTCTCCATCGACGCGGACAAACTTTACATGAAGGGGTCGGATATCTCCGCCCTGAACGTGCGTCGTCTGGAGGATCTGGAGGCGGGCATCGCCTTCGGGGCGGGCAGCGTGAGAGGGACTCTGACGAATGGAGTCCTGACCAGCTTCACCGCTCAAAAAAAAGTATGGCTGCAGGGGCGACCCTCTCAGAGCGGGGACATGGTGGACCTTCGCGGAGATATGGCCGTCTATTCCATCGAACGCGGAAGCGTCGTCCTGAGCGGCAACGTCCGGGCCGTCCAGAAGGGACGCACTCTCACCGCCCCGTCCCTCGTGTATTTCCCGGCCAACAACAGAGTCGAAGCCATTGGAGGCGGATACTCGGAAGCGGGCTCCGAAAAAGAGCGGGTCACCATCACCATCGATCTGAAACAGGAAAAACAGGAGAAAAAACAATGAGCGACGTTCTCCGTCCAAATGACAGGATTTTCCAGGACCGGGCCCCGGCCCCGACGCTTCGGGCTGAGGGGCTTCGAAAAAGCTACAGGGATCGCCGCGTGGTGGACGACGTGGACATCGAGGTTCAACCGGGCGAGATCGTGGGGCTTCTGGGTCCCAATGGAGCGGGAAAAACCACGTCCTTCTACATGATCGTGGGACTCATAAAACCGGACGAAGGCAGAGTGTTCATCGGCGGCGAGGACCTGACCGGCATGCCTGTCTACCGCCGTTCACGACGGGGAATCGGGTATCTGCCCCAGGAGACCTCCGTGTTCCGGAATCTGACGGTTCGGGAAAATCTGGAGCTGGTCTGCGAGGAGATGCAGCGCTCCGCGGAACATCGATTCCGTCCGAAGGAAAGCAAAGCTCTGATCGACGACCTGATGGAGCACTTCGGGATCTCCCACCTGGCGGACACAAAAGGATACGCTCTCAGCGGAGGCGAACGCCGCCGGGTGGAAATCGCCCGATCCATGCCTCTGCGTCCCGACTTCATTCTGCTGGACGAACCCTTCAGCGGCATCGACCCCATCGCCGTCAGCGACATTCAGGGCATGGTTCAGACTCTGAAGACCCAGGGGTTCGGCGTTCTTATCACAGACCACAACGTCCGCGAAACCCTTTCCATCACCGACCGGACCTACCTGATACACGACGGCCGCATCATCCTGAACGGAACTCCCGCCGAGATGATGACGAATCCGCTGGCCCGCAAATTTTACCTCGGCGACGATTTTTCCTGGTAAGCTCCGGACGAAGCGAAATCCCTCATCACTCTGCACGCCGCGACGAGGGCCTGACCAGCGGAGACGCCCTCGTCGTTGGGGGAGATGCCGCGATGGGTGAGCGCCGTGAACCCGCGTTTTTCCAGCTCGGCGCAGGTGAGGTCCAGCAACAGGCGATTCTGCCAGACCCCGCCGGAAAGAGCGACATGGCCGATCCCCGTTTTTTCTCTCAATCTGTCGCAGAGGTCGCAGATGGCCAGAGACAGCCCCCGGTGAAACGCCCCCGCTTTTTTCCCCTCGCCGCCCCCTTCGGAAACAAGCGCTTTAACGGCGCGGCGCCAGTCCAGAAAAAGAAAATCCTTCTCCTCCAAAAGCTCAAAGGGCAGAGGAGCGACCTCGTCAACCCCCTCATTTTCCAGCGCCATCGCCGCCTGCCCGTCGTAACTGGCCTTCAGGCACAGGTTCAGAAGCGCCGAGATCCCGTCGAAGAGCCGTCCGCAGGATGTGGTAACCGGCGCGGACGGCAGAATGGAGGGAATCGCCGACAACACCGGCCGCGGCACGTCGGAAGGCCGCCAAAGTTCGCGGACGATCCGCACCGCTTCTTCTCCGAAAATTTCCTGCAGAAGGGCCGCAGCGCAGCGCCAGGGCTCGCGAATCGCGCGCTCTCCCCCTAGAAGCCGAAAAGGAAAAAAGGAACCCGCGCGTCTGTAATCGCGGGCATCGCCCACCAGAAACTCCCCTCCCCATATGGTTCCGTCGTCGCCGTATCCTGTGCCGTCGAGAATGACGCCAATGACAGGGGCGGAATGAAAGGCGCAGTCCAGCAGCACCGAGGCCAGATGGGCGTGATGGTGCTGAACCGGATACAGGGCGACGTCCTCCCCGCAAAACGCTCTGGCCAGTCCCGTCGCCGTGTAGTTGGGGTGTTTATCGAAGGCCAGCACCTTCGGCTCCACCTCGTAAAGGCGGATGAAGTGCTCCAGGGAACGCCTGTAGTAGGTCGCCGTCCCCAGTTGATCCAAATCCCCCAGATACTGTCCCGGGAAGAGCATCTCCCGTCTGGTCAGGGCCCAGGTGGATTTCAGATGAGCGCCGGCGGCCAGAATGTCGGGAACGCGCCCCGCCGCGTGGGAAGAAAGAGAGATTGAATCAGAAAGAGAGACTGGATTGGGAACATAGCCGCGGGCGCGCCTTAAAAAAATGAAATTTTTACGGGAAGCCGACGGCAGTACGACGGAATCGTCGATGGGCGTGTAAATGCCACGATTGTGACAGAGCACAAAATCCACAATTCCCGAAAGGGTCGAAAAAGCCTCTTCGTTGGAGGAAACGATGGGCTCGTCGCTGAGGTTGGCGCTGGTCATAATCAGCGCGTCGAAGGTCTCCAGAAGCAGGTGATGCAGCGGCGCGTAGGGAAGCATGACGCCCAGCCGCCTCTGTCCTGGCGCAACAAAAGGAGAAACCGCCGCTCCACTTTCCGCCGGACAGAGAACGACAGGACGCTGAACTCCCGTCAGCAGCTGCTTTGCCATTGGAGTCAGCCTCACCAGCCGTTCCGCTGATTCGAGGTCTCGAGCCATCAAAGCAAAGGGTTTGTCCGGCCTTTTTTTGCGGAAACGCAGTTTTTGCACCGGTTCGTCCTCCGGCAGACAGGCGACGTGAAAACCTCCGATTCCTTTGACAGCCACAAGGGCGCCGGAAGCGATCTCCCGACCAAGACGAAGGATCGATTCATCTCCCCTGCACAGGACCCTTCCCGAGACATCCGCCAGCCAGACCTCGGGACCGCAGACGGGGCAGGCGTTGGGCTGAGCGTGATAACGCCGGTCGGCGGGGTTGTGATACTCCTCTTCGCAATCCGGACACAAAGGGAAATCGCGCATTGTGGTTCCGGGACGATCGTAAGGCAATCCCTCAATGATGGTGTAGCGGGGCCCGCAGGCCGTGCAGTTGATGAAAGGATAACGATAACGCCGATTTTTCGAATCCCGCATTTCCGCCAGACAGTCCTCGCAGACCGCGAGATCCGACGGAATCAGGACGCGCTGATCGGCGGATTTCAGGCTCTCCACAACTGAAAAATCCGAAAAGGCCCACCGGGCCACCGAAACCCAATGGACCTCCACGTTGGAAACCACCGCGGCGGAGGGCGGTTCTTCCCACAGGAGACGAATATACTCCTCCGCCACGCTGTCGTCACCTTCAAGAACGATCTCCACGCCCTTCGAGGTGTTGCGCACCGTCCCCCTCAGACCCAAAGCCCGCGCCGTTCTGACGCAGAAAGGTCGAAACCCCACGCCCTGGACGACGCCGGTTACAAGAAGATGTATCTGCCTCAAAAGTCCGTGATGCTCCTTTCGTTCCTGATCGACACCTCCTCAAACAGGCGTAAACGTCCGGCTGTCAATCTTTGTCCCGTCCGAAATCGCGACCCGCAGCGGCTTTTTCAGTTTTTGAGGATACAAACGGCCTTTGCGGGAAGAGAAAGCTTCAAATTTTCATCGGGGTTGATCTGAGAACGCCACAGACTCACAGGAGCGTTCGAAGCGCCCTCGGGCGGCGTGATGATCCCCACCGGCAGAGCATGGTGGTCCCTCCGGAAAAATTCAAAAAGCTCCCCCACACTTTTTCCGTCGAATTCCCGGGATACGTCAAAGGCCGCGAAACGATGCCCCTCGTCGGAGGCGCAGAGTATATCCTTCATAAATACCGAAATTCCGGCGTAGGCTGTGCAGGTCGCCGTCACTTCGGCAATGAGACTGTCGCAGTAAATGATGTCGTCGACTTTGGCCAGCCGGGCGTAGCGTTCATTTTCGGGGTTGAGCAGCTCAACGATTGAATAAATATCCGAATTGGCGGCTTCCACGGCCAGAGACACCAGAATGGTTTTCGCGTCGACATCGCCGCTCGCGGCTCCGGACTGATGGTCCGCCAGAATGAGAGCCGTTGCGGCTTCGGCGATGCCCGCCCGCTGAAGGGTCTCCTCGTCCGTCGGAGAACCGGCTATGAAAAATATCTCTCCCGAAGGCAGGGAGGCGGGCCTTTCGGCGGCGATAATCGAAATTTGCTTTCCTCCGGCGACCAATTCCTTCAAAATGAGCCGTCCGCGTTCGTTCCAGCCGCAGATTACCGTATGTCCGGCGTATTTGCATCTGCTCATCCCCATCATCTCCCTCAGTTTGCTTGTCATCAGGCGCTGAACGATCTCCGAGAGAACAACCCCCAGCAGCGCGACTCCCACGATGGAGAGCACGAAAACAATGACGCGGCCTGGAATCGTTTTGGGATTCGTGGCGAATTCTCCCTGCCCGATGAGCGTAAAGAGCACGGTCCACACCGCATCGTGATAGGCGCCCTGAAAGTGCATTTCCTGATACCAAACCAGCCAGGCGGAACCGAACAGCAAAACGCCAAAAGCCACCAGAACAGCCGACAGACGTTTTTTAAACTTTTTTGCAAGGTTCCTGCCCCGCCGGGCGCTCTTTACCACCTTCATAAAACGCGCGCCCATGACCTGCACCTCGATACAGCAAAGCTCGAAACCCTGAAGTTCATCTGCCGCATCGCCCTCCATTTTTTTGATGTCCCGACAAAAAATGCCGCTCCTGCGCGGCATTCGGATGGACACACTTCACATCCGGATTTACACCATATCCGGATTTACAGCAGAGAGTTTTCTCTCTATCGAACCGCCACCAGCTTCATGCTTCGATCAAAATACAGGGTGGAAACGCGTCTTCTGCCCTGGATAAGAGAAAAGACGTACGGCGAATCGAGAGAGCGCTCCGTATAGCCCCGACGTACCAGCGAGTATCCGGCGTGATCCGCCATTGCGTATACCCGATCCAGCGTTATCCCCGCCTGGCCCGCGCCAATGACGGGATTCAGAGTTTCACCCCTCAGCACGACGCGTCCTTCCTGCGGACTCGACGCTCCTCCGGCGGCGGCTCCCGTATCTCCCGGCAGAGTCCCCGCAGGGAAACCTGTAAAGGTCGTCGGAGCTTTTTTAGTGCTGAGGCTTGAAATGGCTCTCAGGTCCGTTCCCCGTCCTGAAGCGCTGGACTCTCCCGCCCCTGCACTTTCCGCCGCCCTGTTGAGAGCCGCGTTTTTTTGAGCGGTACGAGCCAAAGCCCCTCCCTCAGCGGCAAAAGCTCCCGCTGCAAAAACAAGAATAAACGCGAATGCACACAAAACCTTTTTCAGCAACTCCCCACCTCCCCCAAAATTCTTATGTCATTTTACACGATATTACTCTTTTATTGTTCTGTTTTATTTCAATTATAGCCCCAATGTATCGCATCCGATAATTTTTTAATCCAGAAAATCTTTCAATTTTCTGCTCCGGCTGGGGTGTCGAAGTTTGCGCAGGGCCTTCGCTTCGATCTGACGAATGCGCTCCCGGGTGACGCCGAATTTCCGTCCGACCTCTTCCAGCGTATAGGAATGTCCGTCCTCCAGGCCGAACCGGTAGTGCAGAACTTCCCGCTCCCGGGTAGAGAGAGCGCCCAGCATGTCCTCAATCTGTTCATGCAGCAAATGTCCAGCCGCAGCCTCGTCGGGGCTGGGCAGGTCCCGATCCTCAATGAAATCTCCCAGCTGACTGTCCTCTTCCTCTCCTATGGGCGTTTCGAGAGACACGGGCAGTTGGGCGATTCTGCGAATTTCCTCCACTCGGGAGGGGTCGATCTCCATCTCGGACGAAATTTCCTCATCCGTGGGTTCCCGCCCCAGACGCTGCACAAGCTGCCGGGAAATGCGCACCATTTTGTTGATCGTCTCCACCATGTGAACGGGAACGCGAATCGTACGAGCCTGGTCGGCAATCGCCCGGGTAATGGCCTGACGTATCCACCAGGTCGCGTAGGTGCTGAACTTGAACCCTTTGCGGTAGTCGAATTTTTCCACCGCCCGGATCAGGCCCAGGTTCCCCTCCTGGATCAGGTCCAGAAAGAGCATTCCTCTGCCGATGTATTTTTTCGCGATGCTGACCACCAGACGCAGGTTCGCGTCGATGAGCTTCTGCTTGGCCTGAGCTTTGCCTTCCTCCATCTGACGGGCCAGAGTCACTTCTTCTTCCGCCGTCAGCAAAGCGACTTTTCCAATTTCCCGAAGATACATACGCACGGGATCCGTAAGGGGAATGTCATCCAGCTTCCCTATATCGGGGTCGAAGGAGGGCAGCAGCTCTTCTCCCATCGCGACCGTCGTTTGAATCTTGTTTCTGTTTTCTTCCTCAATAACCTCTATACCCAGTTCCTGAAGGTTGTTCAGAATGTTGTCGAGCATGTCGGAGTTCCACGTATCCACGGGAATATGACGCTCTATATCCTGATGCGTGACGAACCCCCGCCCCTGTCCTTCGTGTACGAGATTGCGGACCTTCCCCAGATACTCGACAGCCTCGGTCTTAGAGGTATCCGGCCTTGCCGCGCCTGCATTTTGTTCCTGCACGGTTATATCCTCCATATGTTCTAATTTTGTAAAATTAGTGAGGAATTATAGCACTTATAACCTCAAATTCATACCTAAAAAGGGCGGGAATGGCATTTCCGGCGACGGCCCCACCATCCGGCGCGTCTCGGGAAATTCCATTTCATAGAGCAGACGACTGATCTGAAGTTTCAGCGGATCGTCCGTTTCATAGGCCATATGAAAACGTCTGTAACCAAACTTTTCCGCAAAATAAACAACTTCTGATCGATCAAGGTTTTTTTCCTCGGAGAGCATCGTCTCGAAATCGGTCAGAAATTCTTCCTCATTGAACAAAATAGCATCGCTGATCACAACGATAACTTTGATATTGTCCAGCAAAAAACTTTTATTCCACAGAGAACAGAACGCTATCCCCGCCCTCACCTGACTTTCCTCCGTCAGCTTACGGCAAAGCAGTTCTTCCATTTTTTCGGAATACCCCAACAGCATCATAAAACCCAGGGTGACGCTGTTTGGCCTGTCATACCTGTAAAAATTCTCACGCATCAAACTGCCCACATTGCCGCTGAACATGGAGCTTATGAGAAAAAATTCGCTTTCCATCCCCAGACACAACTCGGCTATTTTTCTAAGCCGGGGGCTGTGCAACAGATTTATCGAAATCGGTTTGTAATCCACTCCAAACGGAAACCACGATACAACCTCAAGATCGAGATCTGAACTCCAATAACGCAACAAAAAGATCCCTCATCGCTCTAAAAACATATTTTTTGTATCAGGACACCTTCGCCTTTTCTTCGTGTCCTTCCTTGATAATTTTGATGACATATTCCACCAGCTGGGAGATTTCCGGCTTGGTGATCTGATATCTCGCCCCCACGCTGGCCGCCTTCGCCTTGATGTCCGCCGCCATGATGGAAGAAAATACGATTATCGGAAGATCCCGCGTCGTCTCTTTTTCCTTCAGACGCCTCGTGAGAGCCAGCCCGTCCAGACGCGGCATCTCCACGTCCGTAATCAGCATATCGAACTTTTCTCCCTCTTCCGCGATTTTGTCGTAGGCTTCCTTGCCGTCGGCGCAAAGCACGAGGTTCGTAAATCCGCCCGTCGCCAGGGAGTCCCGAATCTGCGTACGAATCAGAGGAGAATCCTCCGCCACGATAATGCGGTAGCTCGCCGGGTCACCAATCCCTTCAACCAGGTCCTTCACAACGGAAGGGTCCAGCTTCTGCTGCATGACGAAATGCGGACTGATCGTCTGCACGATCGCCTCGTAGTCCAGCAGCAGGACGTTCCGCGCATCGCGCTTGATGACGTACAGAATCCACTCGCCCAGGTATTTACCGGTCAGAGACGAATCCAGATCCTCTGAATTGATGCGATAGATACGCTCCACCGCGTCAACCACAAATCCCAGTTTCACTTCATTGAACTCGGCAATGATCACTTTGCACTGCTCCACCGGCGTGTCGGATTTGATGCCCAAAAACACACGAAGATCCACCATGGGAAGAATTTCGCCTCGAACGGAAGTGATCCCGCTCATGGCGTGAGGACTCTCCGGAATGACCCTGCATCCCGGCCATCTCAATATCTCTCGCGTTTTGTCCACGTTGATGGCAAAGGACTGCTCTCCAAGGAAGAATACGACAACCTGCCATTCGTTCGTCCCAACTTCTGTAATAACTTTTTTAACTTCCTGCATCAGAAATCCCTCGCTTCTTCACGCTGTTCGGGGATAAAGTCTACGCCCCCTCCACGCCGGTTTCATTTCTTACTTAATTCTCACTGTCTTCTGCATGATACATCACCCGCCTCAAAGCGGCAACAGAAAACAATGAAGATAATGATGACGGGTTTTGCTCAAACATCCCTCGCGGAATACCGCGGCGCGTCAGAACAGGGGCAGACCCCGCGCTTTCCGCGTTTGAACGTACCCAATGACGACCAGCACCACAAGGCCGGCAAAGTCGGATTTCCAGCCCGGAATCATGAGCCCCAGAGCTCCCGCGAAAGCGATGATTCTCAGAATCCAGTGCAGGGACGCCCTGTAAAAACCTATCGTGGCCATGCCAAGAAGAAAAACGCCCACCAGAGCCGTTACGGCGGCCTGAGCGAACTCCAGCCCCTGGAAGTTCTCCAGAACCAGGATCGGGCTGTAGGCGTAAATGTAAGGAACGAGGAATCCCGCCAGAGCCAGTTTGGTGGCCGTCACTCCCGTTTTCATGGGGTCGGCCTTCGCTATTCCCGCTCCGGCGTAGGCCGCCAGCGCCACCGGAGGCGTCAGGTCGGCGGCGATTCCGAAGTACAGCACAAACATATAGGCCGCCATGGGAGGAACATTCATCTGGATCAGGGCGGGAGCGGCCATGGTGCTCGTCACAATGAAATTCGCAGTCGTCGGCAGTCCCATTCCCAAAATGATGGAAGCGACCATGGTGAAGGCCAGCGTCAGCAGTTTGCTGCCTCCCGCCAGGGTCACGATGGCGTGGGCCAGCTTCAGCCCCAGTCCGGTAAGGGTCGCCGTGCCGATGACAATGCCCACTGTGGCGCAGGCGCAGGCCACTCCCAGAGCGCTGCGGGCACCGTTTTCAAGACCCGCCCATAATTTTTTCGGGGTCAGCCAGGTGTCCCGACGGGCATAAGAGGTCACGATTGTCAGAAGAATGCCATAAAACGCGGACTTCAAAGGCGTGTACCCCGACACAAGGAAGTAAACGATGCCGAGGAGAGGCAGCAGAAGGTATCCATGCTCCAGAATCAGTTTTTTCAGAACGGGAAGCTGGCTTCTCGATAGCCCTTTCAGGCCGAGGCGCGTCGCCTCGAAGTGCACCTGAATGAGAACGGCGATGTAGTACAGCAGGGCCGGAATGATCGCCGCCAACGCCACGTCGATATAGGGCACGCCCATCGTCTGCGCCATGATGAAGGCCGCCGCTCCCATAACGGGCGGCATGATCTGTCCGCCGGTGGAGGCCACGGCTTCCACGGCTCCGGCAAAATAGGACTCGTATCCCACGCTCTTCATCAGGGGGATGGTGAACATCCCGGTCGTGCAGACGTTGGCAACGGAGGAGCCGGAGATCATTCCCATAATGCCGGAACTGACCACCGCCACCTTGGCGGGGCCTCCCGCCGACCATCCGGCCAGCGCCATGGAAAGGTCGATGATATATTTGCCCAACCCCGTCTGTTCCACGATCGTTCCAAAGAGAACGAACATGAAAACGAACGTGGCCGAAACCGACAGGGGCGCTCCAAAAACGCCCTCCGTCCCAAGGTACATGTGATTGATGATGCGATAGAAGTTATACCCCCGATGCTGAAAAATCGAGGGGACGTACTGCCCGAAATAACAGTAGAAGAGAAAGAAAATCGCAATGACGGGAAGAACGGGATTGGACACGCGCCGCGTCGCCTCCAGAACGATGAGAATTCCCGTGAATCCCACGATCAGGTCCAGGGTGTTGGGCATTCCCGCCCGGCTCAGCATCGCGTGAAACTGAAAAACCATATAGAGGGTAACAAAGGCGCTTACACCGGCCAGAATCCAGTCATACCACGGAACATTTTTCCTCGTGCTCTTCGACGTCATGGGATAAAGCAGAAACACCAGCACAAGGACAAAGGCCAGATGGATGGAACGCTGCCACATCTCCAGCAGCAGGCCAAAGGCCGACGTGTACAGATGAAAGCAGGACATGACCACCGCGATAACGCTGATCAGTACCTTCGTCCAGTTCTCGGGAGTCCGAAATCGCGACTCGCTGTCATACTGTCTCTTGATCGCCTCTACATCAATCTCCGGAGACGTTTCCTGAATGATATGCTCCTGCTCTGTCATGCTGCGACCTCCTTCTGCGTTCTCGCCCCCGTCATGGAAGCAGCCCATGAGTTCTCTCTCTCAGAATTGGGAAAGGCCTCTTCTGATTCGCTTATTATACAATTTATCTCGGTCGTGTGCGCAACGTCAAAAGCCGCCCCTCGAAAAGTTCGTAAAGCGCGATTTTTCGACGGGAGGGCAAAGTGAGAATGTTGCGCCCGATCTCCGCGGTTCCCACCCGATAACGAACGGAGCTGAAAGCCCGCCCTCCGCCAATATATCGATACCAGGGAGGCTGATGAAGAAAGCGTCCGTTGACGGGGGCCTCCGTCGGCAGCCCGGCGTTGGTGGACTGGGTGCGCTCTTCCCAGAGCCTCAGGGCGTTTCCCGTTACATAGTAAACGTCGACCACAGGGCAGAGCTGCACGGAATGGATGTACTCCGTTGAAAAGGTCTCCCCCACATAGATCGGGAAGGACAACACCGCCCGCCCGTCTTTTTCGGCAAGCTCCACATGGCTGACGGGACAGATGCAGCAAAACAACAGCGACAGCCCCAGAACGGCGATCCAGAGGGTACGCATCCGATTGCCTCCGTTTCAGCGGAGCGTCTCGATGATTCTCATCCAGTTGCCGTGAAGAATCTTCTCTCCGATTTCCCCCGGAAAGGCGGTTTTTACGGCCTCGATGAACGGAACGGTTTCCCTGTAATTTCGAAAAACGCTGAGGTCCCGCTCGTCCTCGGGCTTGCTGAATTCGCAGAGGTCGAATCCAAACCCCACGTGGTCCTCGCCCGCGATCTCGACGATGTGCCGCGCGTGGTCCAGCAGCCCCTCCCAGGCCCGGCGTCCTTCGGGGACCTGAAGAGCCGGCGGGGAGTCGAGGTCGGGACGCTCCGAATCTTCGTAAGGCCAGACGAAGTGCAGCATGTTGTTGAGCCCCATCACCCCTCCACGGGCGGCGAGGGCCCGGATCTGGTCGTCGGTGAGGTTGCGCGCCGAGCCGCAAAGCGCGCGGGCGTTGGAATGGGAGGCGATGAAGGGGCGGGAGGCAAACGTCAGCATGTCGGAAAAGCCCGCGTCGTTCAGGTGGCTGACGTCGATGATCATCCCAAGACGCTGAGCCTCCTCCACAAGGACGACGCCGAAGGGGGTCAGCCCTCCCGTCGTCCCTTCCCTCATTGGGCGGAAATGGCAGCCGTCGGCGGCCTGGTTGCGGCGGCTCCAGGCAAGTCCAAGGAAACGAACCCCCAGTTCGTAAAAGACCCGGAGCAGAACCAGATCGCTGCCCAGAGGGTCGGCCCCTTCGAGGGAAAGAAGCAGCGCAGTCCTTCCCGCTTCCACAGTCTGCTTCACTTCTTCGACGTTCCGGCAGAGAGAGAAAAGCCCCGGCGATTCCTCCATTTCACAGTGCAGCATGCCCACCTGATCGAGAGCCACCCGCAGGGCCATCTCCGGCACGTAGTCGTTCGACACGAAGAGAGAGCAGATCAGAACGTTGACCCCCGCTGTTCGGAGATCGCTGAGATAAAAACGCTCGATCACCTTTCGCTCGCCTTTTCGCCGAAGGCGAAACACGTCATTTAAAAGATCGTAATGCGCGTCCACCACGCAGGGTTTGGAAAATTTCACCGTTTTCACATCCCCGTAAAAATTTCCAATAAAAATCCCAAAATAATCCAGTTATTATACCCCGGAGACGACCTGAAAAGTGTGATATTCAAACCAGCGGTTTTCCGTTCAGCTCACCGGGATTTTCTGTGAGGTGCTTCCAGTATTTTCGGGGCATGTGGTTGCGCTGGCATTTGTAATTCAGGCGTTCCCGCGTGGTTGTGGCGC
>JAISUO010000013.1 GCA_031272035.1 Synergistaceae bacterium | reverse complement strand
CCCGGCATTTACAGGCCGTAATAAAAACCCCCGAAAGGGGTGTTGATGTTGTAACGTTTGGTTAAATCATATCATAAAACCATTTATTAATATACTCTTGTTCTTTAATTTGTTGTTGTCTGACTTCATCCTTCAGAGCTTCGTAATCTGCGTGAATCGCTGCTCTCTCCGCGTCACTTAGATTATCGAAGTCTTTGGGGTCCTTTGGCGGAACGTAAAAACCCGGAATAATCAGTTTCATCATGTTTTCCTCCCTTCATCAATGACATTATATACCAACCTCCGAGGAATGTTCACCGCACACTCGGCGGTGATCTTTTATGACGAGGCAGAGGTCATCATCGGTCATCATTGATCTGATTCATCGCCTTTGGACGAGGCTTGAAATAGAATTTGCCTGTGAGTATAATTCTTTGAATATCAATGATCAATATTATGATTTTTGTGTAAGGAGAAACACGCGGAAAACGTCGGAACAGCCGGCAGGAATGCCGGAAGCAAACGAAGTACTATTCTGGAAAGGGGCGGGAAATATGAAAAAGTTTCTTTTGGCGCTGTGTGGGGTATGCCTTATGGCAGGTGCGGGTTTTGCCGCGGATACGATCAAAATTGGCGTCGTCGCCACTATGACGGGGCAGAACGCTTTTGGCGGACAACTGGAGCTGGAGGGGATGCAACTCGCGAATAAGCTCCACCCCGAGGCGCTGGGGAAGAAAATCGAACTCATCATCGTGGACAACAAGAGCGATAAGGTAGAATCGGCCAACGCGGCCAGCCGTCTGATCGAAGGAGATAAAGTCAACGCACTCATCGGGCCTTACGGCTCTTCCGCGACCATGGCGGCGGGAGAACTGGCGGAAACCGCGGGAATCCCTCTGATGGGAACCGCCTGTACCAATCCTCTGGTGACGGAGGGCAAAAAGTTCGTGTTCCGAGCCTGCTTCATCGACCCCTTCCAGGGGGAGGCCGCCGCGAATTACGCCTTCAACAACCTCGGATACAAAAAAGCGGCGGTACTGACCGACGTGGCCAGCGATTACGCCGTTGGACTGGCGAACTTCTTCAAATCGAACTTCACGAAACTGGGCGGAAAGATCGTGGCGGACCTGAAGTACCAGTCCGGCGACACGGATTTCACGTCGCAGCTCACCGCGATCATTGCTCAGGAGCCCGACGTTTTGTTCATCCCCGCTTACTTTGCGGAGGGCGCAATCATTATGAAGCAGGGGTACGAGCAGGGCGCGAAGTTCCGTTTCATGGGCGGCGACGCCATGGACAATCCGGACATCGTGACCCTGGGCGGCGAAGCGGTGGAGGGATTCCTGCACACCACTTTCGCCTATGATCCCTCCATGCCGGAGATGAACGAAGAGGCCAAAGCCTTTACGGCGGCCTGGGAAAAGGAATATCCCGGCAAGGCGCCCAACGCCAACGCGGCAATGGGGTATGACGCCTACGTTTTGCTTTATCAGGCCATTGTGCGCGCCAACAGCGCGGAACCCGGCGCGATTCGAGATGCCCTGGAGACCACGAAGGACGTCGCCACGGTTACGGGTCTGACCTCTTTCAGCCCTGAGAAGCACGACCCCGTCAAGGATCTGGGCGTCGTGGAGATCAAAGACGGGAAAAAATCCTACATCTACACGGTGAAGCCCTGACAGACGGAATGACGCTCCGGGGTATAATGTTTTGGGCGGAGCTGTGGATGGTTCCGCGTTGAAAGGAGAGGTACGAAGAAATGGGCATAAAAGTCAGTAAACGATGCGCAACGCGTCCTTCCTCAGGAATCCGCAAAATGGGGGAGTTGGCGGCAGGGTACAAAAATGTTCTGAATCTGGGGCTGGGAGAGCCGGATTTCAACATTGGACGTAACGTCGCCGAAGCCCTGAAGAAGGCCGTTGACGAGGGAAAGAACAAGTACAGCCCCACGGCGGGGATTCCCGAGCTTCGCCAGGCTGTAGTCCGGAAGCTGAAGCGGGAAAACGGGATTGACTGCGAGATGGCTTCCGTTCTGATCACTCACGGCGCCAGCGAAGCCATTCAGGCGGCTATTCTCGGGACGACGGACGTGGGAGACGAAGTTCTGCTTCCCGATCCTTCCTGGCCCAACTATCAGGGGCAGATTCACATGGCGGGCTGCACGGCCGCTTTTTTCCCGCTCCTGGAGAAGGACAAATTCCACGCCACCGCCGAGCAGGTCGAGAAACACATCACGCCCAAAACGCGTCTGTTGATTCTCAACTCGCCTTCCAATCCCACGGGCGGCGTCACGTCCAGAAAGGAACTGCTGGAAATTGCCGAGCTGGTCAAAAAATACAATCTTGCGGTGATCTCGGATGAGCCCTACGAGAAGCTTCTTTATGATGGGGCCGAACACGTGAGCATCGGCTCTCTTCCGGGGATGCAGGACTACGTTTTTACCGCCAACACCTGCTCGAAGAGCTACGCCATGACGGGGCTGAGGATAGGGTTCCTCCAGGGGCCGAAGGAAACCATGGCCCCGATCATCAAAATTCAGGAGGGGATGTCCTCCTGCGTCAACACCCCGACCCAGTGGGCGGCGGTGGAGGCTTACGACGGCTCTCAGGCCTACGTGGCGGAGATGCTCGCTCAGTACACGGCCCGACGGGATTTGTTGATCAAAGGGCTGAACGCTCTGCCCGGAGTTTCCTGTCTGCCCCCTGAAGGCGCGTTTTACGTTTTCCCCAACGTTTCAAAACTGGGGAAATCCCAGCAGGTGGCGGAGGACTGGCTGAAGCGCGCGCAGATCATCGCCATTCCTGGAAGCTCCTTCGGCGAGGCGGGCGAGGGTTTTGTGCGCATATGTTATGCCGTCAGCGAGGCGAAACTGAAGGAAGCTCTGTCCCGCCTTTCGTCCATCCTGGAGGAACTGCCCGCGAAGTGATTCGCGAAAGCGCGGAAAGATCGGCGTATCGAAGACCGGCCAAAGGGGAGAGACCCGCGGAGTCTCTCCTCTTTTTTTGCCTTTTGTCCGTTGTGACCCGACGGCTGGGTAAGTTCTGATTGGGTTATGATTAGGTTATGATTAAGCTCAATGACGCGAAATTTATTTATCGCGTTTTTATCCTCAGGATCGGGAGGTGCGCGGTGTGATCAGCGTACTTGATATTTTTAAAATTGGGATAGGTCCGTCGAGTTCTCATACCATCGGTCCCATGCGGATTGCCGAGAATTTTATAAAAGAGCTGGCGATGCGGAATATTTCTCCCCGGCGTATTGTGGTGGAGCTGCATGGCTCCCTGGCGCTGACGGGGAAGGGGCATGGAACCGACAGAGCCGTGATCATGGGGCTTGCGGGCTTCGATCCCGAAACGGTGGACTTGGACGCGATTCCCGCTTTTATGGAAAACGTGCAGCAGCTCCACAGGCTCCGGCTTGGGGCGCAGCGGGGAGAAATCGAGTTCGATTGGGAGCGGGACGTCGTTTTTTGCTCCGAAAATCTTCCGCTGCACGCAAATGGCATGATTTTGACCGCTTTCGACGAACGGAATACGGAGACTTCGGAGACGTATTACTCCACAGGGGGCGGGTTCTTCTGCAAAGCGGAGGATTTTCCGGGCCTTTCGGAGGCCGACGGGAAGGCGGAGAAGCCCGTTCCCTTTCCTTATCACACGGCGGCCGGACTGATAGAAGCCTGTCAGAAGGAGGGGCTTTCGATTTCCGGACTCGTTCTGAGAAACGAGACGGCTTTGCAGGGACGGGAAAAACTGGACGCGCGGCTCGCCCAGGTATGGAGGGTCATGGGGGAGTGCATCGAACGGGGAATTTCAAAAGAAGGCCTGCTGCCAGGCGGTCTCAGGGTACCGCGCCGGGCCATCGGTCTGCATCGGAGGCTGCGATCCGTCAGCGCCCTCTCTCATGATCCCATGAACGTCATCGACTGGGTGAACATGTTCGCCTTTGCCGTGTCGGAGGAGAACGCCGCGGGAGGGCGGGTCGTCACCGCTCCGACGAACGGGGCCTGCGGCATTGTTCCGGCGGTGCTGTCCTATTACGATCGATTCGTAGAGCCCGTTACGCCGGATATTTACGAGCGGTATTTCCTGGCTTCGGGAGCCATTGGCGCCCTCTACAAAATGAACGCCTCCATCTCGGGAGCCGAAGTGGGCTGTCAGGGAGAAATCGGAGTGGCCTGTTCCATGGCGGCGGCGGGGCTTGCGGAACTTTTGGACTGTTCTCCGGAACAGGGCTGTATGGCGGCGGAAATCGCCATGGAGCACAACCTCGGGCTCACCTGCGATCCCGTGGGAGGGCTGGTGCAGGTTCCCTGCATCGAACGTAACGCCATCATGTCCGTCAAGGCCATCAACGCCGCGCGCATGGCCATGGCCCGGACGACGCCGTCCAGGGTTCCTCTGGATCAGGTGATCGAGACCATGTACGAAACCGGCCACGATATGAACATGAAGTACCGGGAGACCTCGCAGGGCGGCCTCGCGAAAAATGTGCGATGCGGGTGACGGCCGGCCCTTATGATCAAAAAAGATTTCACTGGAAAGTAATAAATAAAGTGAATCTGAACTTTTCACTGGTTTAAAGTGTTTGTTCAATGCTATACTCAAATTTGCATCAGGCTGGTGAATTTGATTTAGATTTGATTTAAATTTGATCTGAAACGGGAGTGGTTTTCGGTGGAAAAAGCTATCGTCAACGGAATCTTGCAGCTCAAATTCGATATACTTCAGGCCGCTGCGCTGGGAGCGATCATGTATTACTTCGGAGTTCTGCTGCGATCGAAGATTCCGGCGCTTGTCAAATTTTCGATTCCCGCGCCCGCGGTTGGAGGGCTGACAGTTTCCATCGTGGCGGCGATCCTGCAGGCGAACGGCATCGTTCAGTTCGCTTTCGACAACACACTGCAGTCGGTGTTCATGATTTTGTTTTTCTGCACGGTAGGGCTCAACGCCAGCTACAGGCTCGTTCTGAAAGGCGGTCTGATGGTTGCGGCTTTTTGGGCGGTGTCCGCCGTCGTTTCGGTCCTGCAAAATCTGATCGGCATTCCTGTGGCGGCGGGATTTGGCCTCAACCCTCTGATGGGCATCATGGGAGGGTCCGTCCCCATGATCGGCGGGCTTGGGACGGCGGGGGCCTTCGGGGCTCTCTTCGAGGATGAATATGGCGTCGTCGGCGCTTTGAGCGCGGGAATCGCCTGCGCGACCTTCGGCATGGTCGCCGGCTCCGTCGTCGGAGGGCCGCTGGGGGAGTGGATCATCAAACACCATAAAATTGCGACGCCCAACGAGATGAAGAACGACCTCTACGACAACATCGGCGTCCGCGAGGACGCCGTGCTGGAGGAAACCGGCAACGTCGCAAGGCAGGCGGAACAGGAAAAAATAAAAGAAGAGCCCAGAGTTTCCGGACCTCACCTGATGCGTCATCTCGCCTGGGTATTGGTGGCGGCGGGTTTCGGTTCGGCGGTGAGCTACTACCTGAAGAAGGCGGGTATCACCCTGCCGCCCTATCTGGGGGCGATGATCGTGGCGATCCTCATCCGAAATATCGGCGATGGAAGCTCGTTTTACGTCATTGACTCCAAGTGCATCGGCATGATCGGGGACATCACGCTGGCTCTGTTCATCACGATGGCGATCAATTCGCTTCAGCTGTGGCAGCTCGCCAATCTCGCTCTTCCCCTCGTCATTATGATGGTGTCTCAGATCCTGCTGATTATGCTGGCGGCGTACTTTCTCGTGTTCAGGCTGTTCGGAAAAAATTACGATTCCACGGTTATGGCCAGCGGACTGGTGGGATTCGGACTTGGGGCGACCCCCAACGCTCTGGTCTGTATGCAGGCCCTGACGGCCAAATATGGACATTCGGAGAAGGCTTTCTTTGTGGTTCCCGTGGTTGGCGCGTTTTTGGTGGATATTTCCAACGCCGCCGTCATCACGCTTATCGTCAGCTTCTTCAGGTAAGCGGAACGGAGGGACGCCATGAAAAAAAACACGTTTGTCGCGGGTGTTTCCATCCTCGTCTTTGTGGCGCTGCTGGCTTTTTCGGCCAGGCAGAACCGGCGTGAAATGCCCTTGCGCCTTCGCATCGCCACCGGCGGAGAGTCAGGCGTTTATTATTCTTACGGTGAAGCGATAGCCGAGGTTCTGGAGAAAAAATTCAACGTTCCCGTCACAGCGCAGAGCAGCGGAGGTTCCGTGGAAAACCTTCGCCTCGCGCGTCAGGGTCGGGTTGAGCTGGCTTTCGTCCAGAATGACATTATGACCTATGCCTACAACGGAACGGATCTTTTTTCCACGGAGGGGCCTTTTCGGGAATTTTCGGCTGTTGTCGGACTTTACCCTGAATTTTGCCAGATTGTGGCGGGACGGAACATCGAAAAGATCCAGGACCTTGCAGGCAAAAAAATTTCCATCGGAGACGAAGGCAGCGGAACCGAGCAAAACGCGCTCCAGATTTTGAACGCTTACGGACTCTCCTACACGGATATTCTGCCGGAGCATTTGAGTTTTGCGGGATCGGTCGCGGCGTTTAAAGAAGGCAAAATCGACGCGTTCTTCTGCACCGCCGGCGTTCCGACTCCGGCCATCACCGATCTGGCGGCGTCGGGAAAGGCGCACCTTCTGAGCGTCGGCGAAGCTCATGCCAGGGCGCTGATTTCGAGGTATCCCTACTATTCGTGGCAAACCATCGAAGCGGGGGTTTATCCCGGCATCGAGGAACAGGCGGAGACCGTCGCCTTGCAGGCAACGCTGATTGCCAGCGACAAACTTGACGGGCAGACCGTGTTTGAGATACTCGAAACATTGTTTGGAGAACGGGCCGCTCTGTCCCGCCTGTGTGAGAAAGCCGAACTCCTGGACCCCGAAACGGCTGTGAACGGGATCCCCATTCCTCTGCACCCGGGCGCGGAAAAATATTTTTTTAAGAAGAAATGATTTAAAAAAAAGAGAAATCCACGCCACTTTATGGATGTGATATACTAGGTAAAAATACTGAAATAAACTTCCAGGAGTTTTTTTCGGCAGGTCTTTAAGCAGGACGGACGGGCCGAAGAAGGAAGGAGCGAAGCTGAGAGATGATGGCACGCCGAAAAGGGTGTTTTCTGTGGGCGACAATAGTGATGTCGTATATGCTCACTTTCCCTTTTGGACTCTTTGCTGAAGAGATGGAGATGCTTTCGCTGCCCTCTCCCGGCGCTCTTCCTTCTCCCTCTTCCTCTCTGGAACCTCTTCCTGCCGCTCTTTCCACAGTGGCTTTTCTTTCGCCCCGTCTATCTTTCCTGTCAATGCCGGGGTCTTCTCTGCCTTCGGAGTCCTATGTGCCGGCGCTGCCCTCCGTTCGCGACTTCGGGGCTCCCGCTCTTCCCGCCAACAGGACGAAGACGGAGAACATCATGCCGTCGCTGGGAGACTGGGCGACCGTCTCACCGAAAAACTCTCTCTCTCTCAACACGAGCCCGGAGGAGAAGAAAAACAGAAAGAAAAATTTACCGGGGCAAAAAAAGATCCGGATTCTTTTCGGAGGAGGGTCCATGGAACCTGTGGAACCTCGCTGGCAGGGAATTCTGATGTGGCCCGTGGAGGGAAAAGTGTCCTCAGGATTTGGACCCCGAGGCTCTCATCTTCATGCGGGCATCGACATTCCTTTGGCGTCGGGAACCCCCATTCACGCCGTTATGGAGGGAATTGTCGTGGCGTCCAGAGTGTACAACGGCTACGGAAACACCGTTATCCTGGACCACGGCGACGATCTTCAGACGCTGTACGCCCATTGTTCGAAACTTCTAGTCAAAGAGGGAGACGTGGTGACGCGGGGAGAGGTCATCGCCTTTGTGGGCAACACCGGTCGTTCCTCCACATCCCATCTGCACTTCGGCGTTTTGCTGGCGGGAGTCTTTCGGGATCCCATGGCCGTTTTGAAACGCAGAACCGAGGACCGCTTCGTCGAGGATTCGAAGAACAAACCGAAAACGCCGAAATCCTGAGCCTGATACCAATTTGCTTTCAACCGAGCGTTAATGAAGAAGCTAATGTTTGAATATCACTGCTTTTAGCTATTCTAACTTTAGGCCTTTTATTTCAAATTGGTATGATTCCTGTCGGCATTTTATAAATCCAAATGTATCCGGAGCAGGGGAAGAGGTCGAAAAGTTTGCTCCGGATATATTTTGTGTAATTTATTATCCTCCCAGATAAGCCGCCTGAACTCGGGGATCCTGCAGAAGCTCCTGTCCCGTTCCGGAGATGGTGATGGCCCCGACTTCGAGGACGTAGGCCCTGTTCGCGATCTTCAGCGCGGCAAAGGCGTTTTGCTCCACCAGCAGAATGGTTTTTCCCTGCCGGTTGATCTCGCGGATGATGTCGAAAACCTCGGAGACGAGAATCGGCGCCAGTCCGAGAGAGGGTTCGTCCAGCATCATCAGGTCGGGACGGCTCATGAGCGCGCGTCCCACGGCCAGCATTTGCTGCTCGCCGCCGCTGAGGGTTCCTCCCTTCTGCGCGTATCGCTCCTTCAGGCGCGGAAAAAGACTGTACACGTGTTCGATGTCCTCTTCGATTCCCTCTTTGTCGCTGCGGCTGTAGGCCCCCAGCAGCAGGTTTTCCCTGACGGTGAGCTGAGGGAGAATCCGGCGTCCCTCGGGGCTCAGGGAAATTCCCATTTTGACCATTTCCTCGGGTTGAAGGCCCTTCAGGGAAATGGAGCTCGAGGCGTCGGGCTTCGTATAGGCGATGTCTCCCTTATAGCCCCGCACGAGACCGGCGATGGCCCGAATGGTGCTGCTCTTGCCCGCGCCGTTGGCTCCGATCAGCGTCACGATGTCGCCTTTTCCGATGGTCATGTCGATGCCCTTGACGGCGTGGATGCCGCCATACCATATGTTCAGATTTTTGATGTCAAGCATGAGCGGCCTCCTCTGCGATGTTTTCGCCGGACTGTCCGGTCGGGGCGTTCTGCCCGAGATACGCCTCAATGACCTGCGGATTCTCCCGTATTTCCGAAGGTGTTCCGTTGGCGATCAGCAGACCCCGATCCAGGACCCAGATGTGCTCGCAGACCCCCATAACCACCTTCATGTCGTGTTCGATCAGCAGGATGGTCAGGTTGAAATCGTCCCGAAGTCTGCGGATGAAACTCAAAAGTTCCATGGACTCCTGGGGATTCATTCCCGCCGCGGGCTCGTCCAGAAGGAGCAGTTTGGGCCGTGTGGCCAGAGCTCTGGCGATTTCCAGGCGCCTCTGGGCTCCGTAGGGAAGGGAGGAGGCAATGGCGTCGGCCTGTTCGGCGAGACCAAGGTGTTCCAGAAGTTCCATGGCGTTCTCGCGAATTTTTCTCTCTTCCTGAGCGGCCGCCGGGAACAGGAAGGGGACCATGTTCTGCCACCAGGTTCCTTTTTGACGGACATAACTTCCAATCATCACGTTCTGCAGCACTGTTTCGCTGTGAAAAAGGCGAATATTCTGGAATGTACGGGAGAGACCGGCCGCGCAGGTTTTGTGGGGCGGAAGTCCGGTGAGGAGCTGTCCGTCAAATTCGACCCGTCCTGCGGTGGGTCTGTAGAAACCGGTGATGACGTTGAACACCGTGGTTTTTCCCGCGCCGTTGGGGCCGATCAGCCCGGCGATACTGCCCTCGGCCACGGTCATCGACAGATTGTTGACCGCCACGAGCCCTCCGAAGCGAAGGGTCAGTTCCCGGATTTGCAGAAGGGGCGAAGGCGTTCCGTTTCGATCGGTCATCTGACATCGCCTCCCTCTTTGGCGGAAATTTCTCGTTTGCCTTTTTTATCGTTCTTTTCTTTCGGGAAGAACCAGTCCCAGGAAAATTCCCGGGTTCCCATGATGCCCTCCCGTCGGAAGATGATGACCAGAATCAGCAGCACGGAGAAGATCACCATGCGCATGCCGGGGATCCCAGGGATGTGAAAAGACCCGATAGTGAGCGGATTTTCGACAATTCTCAGCCACTCCAGCATGGTGGTGATGAGAACCGCGCCGATAATGCTGCCTGTAATGGAGCCCAGCCCGCCCACGACCACGATCATCAGCAGGCTGTAGGTCTGGGTGATCATGAACATTTTGGGATCGATAGCCGTGATCAGATTTCCCATCAGCGCGCCGCCGAGCCCGCCTCCGAAGGATCCGATCGTAAAGGCCAGCACCCGGGTCCGGAAGGTGTTGATTCCCATGGTACGAGCCGCGATTTCATCGTCGCGAACGGCGCGGAGGACGTTGCCGAAATTGCTTTTCATGAGGCGGATCATGAATATGAGGACCACGAAGAGGCACCCGTAACTCATCCACAGGTCGGTATGGGCGGGAATTCCTTTCAGCCCCAGAGAACCGTTGGTCACAGGGGTCAGGTTGACGATCAGAATGCGGATAATTTCGGCGAATCCCAAAGTGGCGATTCCCAGGTAGTCTCCCCCCAGCCTCAGTACGGGCAGGGCGATCAGCAGGCCGAAGAAGGCCGCCACCAGTCCGGCCGCGATCAGAGAAACGATGAAGGGAGTATGAAGGGGCAGAAGCCAGGGCATGATGGGCTCCAGAATCCACATGGCAGTCTTTTGCTCGGCCGTCAGAATCAAAAGCGCGGAAACATAGGCCCCGATGGCCATAAACCCCGCGTGCCCCAGGGAAAACATGCCAGTCATTCCGTAGATCAGGTTGAGGGAAAGTCCCAGGATGGCGTTGATGGCGATGAGGTTGATGATCCGCAGTCTGTAGCGATCCAGATTTGCGGGAGCCCAGGCCAGGAAGGCGACGAGAGCCGCCAGCGCGATGGCGTTGAGGATGAAATTGCGTGTTTTTTTGTTCATATTTTTTCCTCCAGCTTCTCGCCCATCAGTCCTGTGGGCCTGACCAGAAGAATGATGATGAGGAGAATGAAGGCGAAGGCATCCTTGTAGCCGGAAAGCGTGGGGAAGAAGGCAATGGACATGATCTCGACGAATCCCAGAATCACGCCGCCGACCATCGCGCCGGGTATGGAGCCGATTCCGCCGAATACCGCCGCGATGAAGGCCTTGAAGCCCGGGAATACCCCCATGAAGGGCTCCACCCGCGGATAGCGCAGGGCCCACATGATGCCGGCCAGTGCGGCCAGCGCGGAACCCAGGGCAAAAGTCAGCGCGATGATTTTATCCACGGAAACTCCCATCAGACGGGTCGTTTCGATGTCAAAGGAGATGGAGCGCATAGCCAGACCCGGCTTCGTTTTGTAGACGATCCAGAGCAGGAGAGCCACGAGAACGAAGGAAATAACGGGGACCATGATTCCCAGAGGAACGAGTCGCACCTCTCCCAGGAGGATGGGGCGCATGAGCCAGGGCGGCTGCACCACGGCGCGAGGCATTCCGGTGAAGACCACGGTGGCAAGGTTCTCCAGGAAAAACGACACGCCTATGGCGCTGATCAGCGCGGAGATACGAGGGGCGCTTCGCAGGGGGCGATAAGCGATGCGATCCACCAGCAGACCGCAGATCGTGGCTCCGAGAATGGCGATGGCCACCCCCAGCTCCCAGGGGAGTTTGAACTGAATGGTGGTGAAGAACACAAAATAAGCGCCCAGCATGAAAATGTCTCCGTGGGCGAAGTTGATGAGCCGCAGGATTCCGTATACCATGGTGTATCCAATGGCAATGAGTCCGTAAAGTGAGCCCAGTCCCAGCGCATTGACGGTATGCTGAACGAACATATTCAGAGTCAAATAAACTGATTCTCCTTTCCGTATTATTCTGTATTATAAAAAGGGGGAAAAGCCCAGGCTTTCCCCCGCTTTTTGTGAAGTTTGTGAAGCTGCGCGGTGCAGTGAGTAAAGTGAGTAAAAAACCTACACTTCGGGTTTGATGGTTCCGATGAACAGTTTTTTACCGTTCCGGATTTCGACGATTCCCAGCTCTTTTTCGGCGTCATGGGTGGCGTTCATGGTGGTGATTCCCGTGACGGTGGGAACGTCCTTCGTCTGCTCCAGCGCGTCGCGGATGTGCGCCGGGTCGGCACTGCCCGCCCGACGAATGGCGTCTGCGATGAGAATGTAGGCGTCATAGCCCAGCGCGGCGTTGACATTGGGATCCTTGTTGGGATGGGCCTTTTTCCACTTTTCAGTGAAATTCTGCGCCACCGGGTTCATGTCCTTCATGGAGGGGTCGTAGGCGAAGGTGGTGTGCATGAAGCCCTCCACGGCCTCGCCTCCCAGGGTGACGACCTCGGGGTTGTCCATGGCGTCTCCGCCCATGAACCGGAACGTGGCCCCCAGTTCCTTCGCCTGCTTCAGGATGATGGCGCCCTCGGAGAAATAGGCGGGAAGAAAGACGATGTCCGGTTTTTTGGAGATGATTTCGGTGAGCTGCGCCGTAAAGTCCTGGTCTCCCGACTGATACCTCATTTCAGAGACGACCTGACCTCCCAGTTTGGAGAAGGCCTGTTTGAAGAAACTGCTCAGGCCGACGCTGTAGTCGTTGGCCACATCCGTGAGAATCGCCGCTTTTTTGAAGCCCAGCGACCGGATGGCGTAGGTGGCCGCGCCGGAACCCTGGAAAGGATCAATGAAGCAGGCGCGGAAATAAAACCTCTTATGCAGGGTGACGAGGGGATTGGTGCAGGATGTTCCCATCACGGGAATTCCGGCGGTCTCCGCGACTTCACCTCCCGCTATGGCCAGAGAGGAGCCATAGGTTCCGATAATGGCATTGACCTTGTCCCTGTCGATCAGGCGGGTGACCGCATTGGCCGCCTCGACCTTGTCCGATTTGTTGTCCACCACAATAAGTTCGATCTTTTTGCCCAGCACTTCAGGAATTTCCGCGTGGGCCAGCTCCGCGCCCTCCAGTTCCAGCTGTCCGCCGAAGGCGTTTTGCCCCGTCAGACAGTTGAAGAACCCGATTTTGATCACATCGTCGGCCCCGTAGGAAGCGCCTGCCGCAAGAAGGCAAATCATCATTCCCGTCAATAGTTTGCGCATAAAACACACTCCTCTCTTATGGTACAACCAACTGCTTTATGTACATGTACAACACTATAACATATTCAGACGAGCAAAGAGGAGACGCCGGGTCCCAGAGGCAGACCCAGGAGATACCACGCGATCAGGAGAATCGTGAAGCCCACGATGTAGAACAGAGTGTAGGGCATGGCCATGGAAATGACCGTGCCGATCCCAACCTCCGGATCGCCTTCCTTTTTGTACTGTTCCAAAAGCCCGATCACCACAGGCAGGTAGTAGGAAAGAGGCGTGATGATGTTGGTGCAGGAATCTCCCACCCGGTAGGCCACCTGCGTGAGAGCCGGGGTGAACCCCACCTGAGCGAACATGGGGACGAAAATGGGAGCAAGAATCAGCCATTTGGCGGAACCGCTCATCATGAAAAGGTTCAGGAACGTCACGAGCACGATGAACATCAGCAGCAGCGGTACGCCGCCCAGGTTCATGGCCTTGAGCCAGTCCGCGCCCCTCACCGAGAGGATGACGTCAAAGCGGCTCATGCGGAAAAGCTCCACGAACAGAGAAGCCGGAAGCACCACGACCATAAAACCGATGCTGCCGGAAATTCCCTTGCCCATCAATTTGGGAATGTCCTCGCTTTTTCGGATGGTTCCGGAGCCCAGGCCGTAGGCGATGCCCACGAAGAAGAAGAGGAAGAAGAGGATGGGCATGACGCTGCTGAGGAGCGGGGAGGAAGGAACGATGGACCCGTCCTTCGGATTGCGGAAAAGGGAGCCTTGGGGGTACGTCAGCCAGACGATGAGTCCGACGTAAAGAACGAGCGCCACAAAAGCCAGCAGAAGCCCACGGTTCTCGGCGGGCGTCACGGCGTGTTGTTTGAGTTCTTCAGCGTCCGTCGCTCCGGTGGTGTCTCCCAGAAGTTTGACCGTGTACTTCTCGGTGACGTAGACCGTGAGGAAAGTCAGAACGAAGGTAGCCGCGATCATGAAATACCAGTTGATGAGCGGATGGACGGGGACATCAGGAGGAATATTGGCTGCTCCTTCAATGGCGGATTTCGTGATTCCCGCCAGCAGGGCGTCCGTTCCGGCCACGAAAAGGTTTGCGGTGAACCCTCCGCTGGCGGCCGCGTAGCCCGCGGCGATGCCCACCCAGGGATTGCGTCCCAGTGCCTTGAATACGGCTGCCGCGATGACGGGAGTGAGGATGATTCCCGCGTCGGAGGCCAGGTTGGCGTTGATTCCCACGATGGCCACAACTGCCGTCACCAGCGAGTTGGGCGCGCCAAGGATGAGCTTGCGCATCAGGGCGGAGATCATGCCCGTCTGCTCTACGAGGCCGATGCCAAGCATCATGGTCAGCACCAGGCCCAGCGGCGCGAAGTTGACGTAGGTTCTCACAAAGCCGGCCAGGAACGCCCGCAGTGAGTCGTAGTTCAGAAGGTTGACGACAGCGGCTTTTGCTTCCGTGGGAGCCTCTCCCGCCTTAGCCGCCATGTAGGTAACCGAGACGCCCTTCTGAGCCAGCCAGTACGAAAGAAAAATGACTATCAGGGACAACAGAACGAACAGCCAAAAGGGATGGGGAAATTTATTCCCGATGATTTCGATCCACTTGATGAAACTTTCGAATTTGCCTTTTTTCTCAGCTGCACCGACTTCTCTGCTCATTATCTCACCTCTGTTTAGTAGTTGCTGTCACTGAAAGCATATCTGTCGAAGCGCACGATGAAACGCGAAACGCCCCGAAATGCTTTCTCCCCGAACGCGAGAACACAATGGCGAAAAATACCGTCTACGACCGAATCTCCTGCCGTTCTATCCCTCCTTGTTTCATTCAATTTTTTTCTCTTTATCTTAATTATTTCTTTTTCAGGAAATCGACGGCGCAGGAGGCCAAAAAGCGCACGCCGAAGGGGAAGCAGGCCTCGTCGGGGTTGAAACAGGCATTGTGCAGAACGGCCATTTCGGCAGGAGGAGTCGAGGCGGGTCGACAGCCCAGCCATGCCATCAGGCAGGGACGCTCCCGGGCGAAGAACGAGAAATCCTCGCCGCCCAGGTCGGGGTAGTCGAGAGAGACGAAATGCCCCTCTCCCAGGGATTGCCGGACCGTTTCGGAAGCCTGCCGGAACAGATCGGGATTGTTCATCGTTGGAGGATAGCCGCGCACGTATTTCACCTCGCAGTCGCCCCCCAGCGCGCGGGCGATGCCCTGCGCCGTCCGCTCGATCAGGCCTGGCAGTTTTTCCTGAATGGCGGGCAGAAGGGTACGCACCGTTCCCTCCAGTTCCACCCGGTCCGCGATGACGTTGTAGCGGTAACCGCCTTTGATCGTGCCGATGGAAATGACGGCGGAATCCAGCGGCCCCACGGTTCGGGAGACGATGGTCTGGAGCCCGCAGATCACCTCCGCGGCGATCATCACGGCGTCGATACCCTGATGGGGGGCGGAGCCGTGGGAGGCCTTCCCCGTCACCGTGAGAAAAATGCGGTCGGAGGCTCCCATGAGAGGACCGGGGCGGGTGATGATTTTTCCCGTTTCGTAGCCCGGCCAGACGTGAAGGGCGAAGAGGGCGTCCACATGGGGATTCTCCAGCACGCCGTCCTGAATCATGCCCGGGGCGCCGCCGATGGGGTTGAGTTCCTCCGCGGGCTGAAAGACGAACTTTACGCTTCCCTGAATGTCGCTTTTTATTTCCGAGAGAACGCAGGCGGCGCCGAGGAGCATGGCGGTGTGAGTGTCATGTCCGCAGGCGTGCATGACGCCGGGATTTTGGGAGGCGAAGGGGAGTCCGGTGGTCTCTTCCATGGGGAGGGCGTCCATGTCGGCCCGGAGAGCGACCACGCCGCCGGTTCCCCTGCCCTTCAGAAGAGCGGAGACGCCGTGTCCGCCAACGTTTCTGCGGACGTCGAGGCCCAGATCTTCCAGAACTTTCGCCACGAGATCGGCCGTTTTTTCCTCCTCAGTGCTGAGTTCAGGATGACTGTGAATCTGCCGCCGCCACTCTGTGACTTTTTCCGCGTATTTCTTTGTCAGTTCCTCGATTTTTCTGTACATGTGACGCTCCTTTTAAGATGCGCGTTGGATTGATAAGCCTGTTGACATCCAAATTGATATTCAAATTGATATTCTAATCTAAAGAAAACAGAAAACAGAAAACAGAAAACTAAAAAACTACCCCGAAATCGAACTCCCAGTAAAGAAATTCAGGAAATTAGTTATGTAAAAATTATAGCAGACACTGAACGGAGAGAAAGAGATTTTTATCCTGTAAAATGGCTGATATAAAACATCTGGTTAAATATAAAACAGGCGATTCCTAAATTTATATGAATATTTTTTATGTCTGTAAATTAATAAAGCAAAATTAAGAAAGCATCCCGGAAAAAACGGGATGCTTTTTGAAATTCTCGACTGTATTGATTGTGTTCAGGTCTGCTATGTGTTCAGATCTGTTATATCTGCCCTGTTGCGCGAAGGACGGCGTCGGCGATCAGGATTGAGCCGAGATACGTCCCGATGAAAACGAGCATGGAAACGACGACCAGCTTCCATCCGCTTTTTTTGAGGACGGGCAGGTCCTTGGCGAGCGAGAGCCCCGCGTAGGCCAGAACAGGCGTGGTCAGCGCCATGAAGTTGACCTCTCCCACGTATTTCATGATCGTGCCCGAAAAATTGTTCATGAACTGGCTGATGGGTCCGGTGGAGCCGGGAACGCCGGGGATGGAGAGGATGCAGCCGATCGTCACGATGTAGGCCGCCGCCGGAAGCTGCAGGGGAATGTAACGCTTGCAGAGGACGCCCGCATAAATAAAGATGTAGAGAATGAGTATCCCCGGAATGGCTCTGACGAAGGAATCCACGTAACTCGCGTCCGGATGGGCTTTGACGTAAATGATGGAGTTGCCGCACAGGACCATTACCGCCGAAATTGTAAGGATTGCCAAAAGGTGCCAAAGATTGATCTTCATGGTGTCCGCTCCTCTCTTACGCCTTTTCGTCTTCGGGTTTTACGCCGTACTTCACTCTGTAGCACACCTTATAGAGCCAGTTGGACATGGGCAGGCCGATAAAGAGGGACATGTAGAGCCCGTCCAGGCCGGTGAGCATGTTGCTGGCCGCTCCGTAAGCCGCTATGATCTCCGCTTTTTCGGGATGGAGGGCCTGCAAAGCGCCCACCGTGGCCGTCATCATGCTGGCGCTGCCCGTTCCGGCGGCCATGGCCTGGGCCTCTATGCTGAAAATGCCCCAGGAGGCCACCAGAGACGCCATCAGCCCGTAAAAGATCGAGCCGAAAAGCGTTCCGCAGATGTAGACTCCCATGAGCCCGCGCCCTTCAGGGGAGTTGAGGCCGTAGACCTCGCTGACGAGGGCAAGGCTGCCTTCCCTGGCGAGAGAAAATCCGGCGCCCACGGCCTCGCGTTTCAGGCCTATCCACACGGCGACGGGTATGGCGCAGACGGCCGTCCCCAGGTTGCCGAACTCCTGCAGAATCAACGCCAGTCCGGAGTTGATGATTTTAAAGAAATTGGGTCCCACGAGAGTGCCGTATCGGGCGAGCAGAAGCATCACGCTGAGGTTGATCAAATAGCTGGAATCCTCCTGATCCGGGAGAGAGAGAATCCCGAAGCGGGGAAGACCGATGAGGAGCCCCAGAACAATCGCGTAGAGCATGGGAAAGAAAACGATGGATCCAATGGGCAGTTTGATGATCTTTGTTCCAAGAAATTCGCAAACGATCGTTAAAACCAGCGCCAGAAAGTGGATTTTGACGTTCTTAAGCGCTCTCAGAGAATCTTCCATTTCGTACATCCCCTCCATTTGTATTCAGATTTTGTATTCAAATTTTGGAACACTGTCACTTTTGTACGTTCTTATTTGTAGTCGAAATAGGCGTTCAGTTTTTTGAGATATTCTTCCTTCGTCAGGTTGGGCTTGAACGTGGAAATAATTTTCTTCGCCGCCGCCGCGTCATCTGAAAGAAGGTCGATCACGGTGCCCGCCATGGCCTTTCCCGGAGCGATGATCGCCGCGTTGTAGTCCACGACCCGCGCGTCCGCTCCGTGCAGAACTCCGTCCATACCGCCCGTGTTGGGATGCGCCGCCGCCATGATCTGACTGATGTCTCCCATGTCCGTGGACCCCGCCATGTGTCCGCCGTTGAAGAAGCCCTCCGGCGGGACAAAGGGTTTGGAATTTTCGTTGAATAAATCGTAGAGCTCCGGACAGCCCGCCAGAGGGAACATCCCCGGCAGCACTCTGCATTCTGTCTGCGCTCCCACCGCGTCTCCGCCGGCCCTGAACGCGCGGAGGACACGGGTCAGCGTCTCCTCAATAACGGGGACGGAACTGGCGCGGACATAGGCTTCGAGACGCACGTCGTCGGGGACGCAGTTCACCAGATCCCCGCCCTTGGTGATGATGAAGTGAACCCGCACATGGTCGTCGTCGCGGAAGGTCTCCCGCAAAGCGTTGACGGCGCTGATTCCCAGCACGGCGGCGTTCAGCGCGTTGATTCCTTTGTCGGGGCTTCCCGCCGCGTGAGCCTGACGCCCGATGTAGCGAACCGTGAGTCCGACGAACCCGTTGCTCGTTTTCCCGGAGTCCACGGAAGGCCCCGGACGGTTGGAGGACGCGTGAATCATCATCGTCATGTCCACGTCGTCGAAACGTCCGAGACGGATCAGCTCCGCCTTGCCTCCGATGAAGTGAAGTTTCCCCTCTTCCTTCAGCTTCAGCCGCCGTTCAATCTGGATGTATTCCTCCGCCGGAACTCCCATGAACACGATTTTTCCGGCAAGCTCCGGAGCCACCCCGGCGGATGTCAGTCCCACGGCCGTCGCCAGCATGACGCCCAGCTGCACGTGATGTCCGCACTGGTGCGCCGCTCCCGTCTCCGGATTGGCGTCCGGAGCGTCGAAGCAGACGACCGAATCCAGCTCGCCCAGCACGGCCACTTTCGGTCCCGCCCGCTTCGTGTCCAGCAGGGCTTCCACTCCCGTCAGGGCAAAACCCTCCTCCACGGGCAACTGCAGTTCCCGCAGAAACTTCGCGACTTTTGCGGCGGTCCGCGTTTCAAAAAAACCGACCTCCGCATGTTTCCCCACATCCCGAACAAACTGTTCCAGATCGTCCGCGCGTTTGTCGATCGCTTCGAAAGCACGGGCTTTCAATTCTTTGTGCCGGTCCTGAATATCCACCACCTCGTCAAAACCTCCTTTTGGATTGAATAATTGCGCTAATTGCACCATCATACCATCTAAACAGGCGTTCGTCAGTTGGGTTTGGAATTTTAGGGGATATAATAACATGGAAAGTATCTCTTGAGGAAATATTATTCTGCATCCTGCGAAGGAGGAGATTTCCCTGGGCAACGACGGAGGAACTCGAAAGGACGGCATCCATCCTTATGTGCGACTGGCCCGGCTGACCGTGGAGCGTCTGCTGAAGGGAGGGCCTCTTCCCGTTTCGGGGACGGAGATCGAGGCGGACCCGGCTCTCTGGAACCTGGAAAGGGCGTGTTTCGTATCGATCAAAAAATCGAACGGCGATCTGCGGGGCTGTATCGGGACTATCCTGCCCGTTCACCCGGCGCTGGATCAGGAGATCATTTCCAACGCGGTCGCTTCGTCCACCCGAGATCCGCGTTTTCCCTCGATGAGCGCTTCGGAGCTCGGCGGGGTGACGTTTTCCGTGGACGTGCTGACCCTTCCCGAGCCCGTTTCCAGCCTTGACGAGCTGGACCCCGCCGTTTGGGGCGTGATCGTCTCGAAGGGGCATCAGCGGGGCGTTCTGCTGCCCGACCTGGAAGGGGTGGACACCGTGGAACGACAGATCGGAATCGCGGCGCAGAAGGCGGGAATCAGAAACCTGGACAACATCTCCGTCGAGCGTTTCCGCGTGGAACGATACAAGGAATCCGACGTTTTCTGAAAACAGGAGGGGACATTTATGCCATTGATGACAGGGGATCAGTATGTGGAAAGCATTCGTAAGATTAAAATGGAGGTGTATCTGCTGGGCAAAAAGGTGGATGTTCCGGTGGACGACCCCATTCTGCGCCCTTCCCTCAACTCCGTCCGCGCGACTTACGATCTGGCTCAGATGCCCGAATACGAGGATCTGATGACAGCTGTCGATCCGGAGACCGGCAAAAAAATCAACCGTTTCAATCATATTCATCGCAGCACCGGCGACCTGGTCAAAAAAGTGAAAATGCAGCGTCTGCTGGGGCAGAAAACAGCCGCCTGCTTCCAGCGCTGTGTGGGTATGGACGCCTTCAACGCCGTCTGGAGCACGAGCTGGGACCTCGATAAGAAACACGGCACGAGCTACTTCAAAAATTTCAAAAAATTTCTGGATTACGTGAAGGAGCATGACCTGACGGTGGACGGGGCGATGACGGACCCGAAGGGAGATCGTTCTCTCGCTCCCCACCTTCAGCCCGACCCCGACATGTACCTGCATGTGGTCGAGCGCCGCCCGGACGGCATTGTGGTGCGAGGGGCCAAGGCGCATCAGACCGGCGCCCTCAACTCCCACGAGATGATCGTGATGCCCACGGTGGCCATGTCCCCGGAGGATCGGGACTACGCGGTGTCCTTTGCCGTGCCGCTGGACACGAAGGGGCTCTTTATGATCGTGGGGCGTCAGTCCTGCGACACGAGAAAACTGGAAGGCGGAAAAATCGACGTGGGCAACGCGAAGTTTGGGGGAGTCGAGGCTCTGGTGGTGTTCGACGACGTGTTCGTCCCCAACGACAGAATTTTCCTGAACGGAGAAACGGAGTTTGCGGGGGTTCTGGTGGAGCGTTTCGCGGGGTATCATCGCCAGAGTTACGGCGGCTGCAAGGTCGGCGTCGGCGACGTCCTGATCGGCGCAACCGCTCTGGCGGCGGACTACAATGGAGCGGCCAAAGCCTCTCACATCAAAGACAAGCTCATTGAGATGATTCACCTCAACGAAACGCTGTACTGCTGCGGCATCGCCTGTTCCGCCGAGGGCGCTCCCACGGAGTCGGGAAACTATATCATCAACCTGCTTCTGGCCAACGTCTGCAAGCAGAACGTGACGCGCTTCCCCTATGAAATCGTGCGTCTGGCCGAGGACATCGCCGGCGGCATCGTCGTTACGGCGCCCTCCGAAAAAGACCTGTACGACCCAAAACTGGGGCCTTACGTTGAAAAATATCTGAAGGCCGCCCCCGGAGTTTCCGTGGAAAATCGGCTTCGCGTGCTGCGCCTGATCGAAAACCTGGCCCTCGGTACGGCGGCCGTCGGCTACCGGACGGAGTCGATGCACGGCGCCGGCTCCCCTCAGGCCCAGAGAATCATGATTGCGCGTCAGAGCAACATCGCGGCCAAAAAGGAACTGGCGAAAAAAATCGCCGGCATTCAGGACTGAGGCGTGAAGCGAAACGTGAAGGTGAAAGATCGAATCGAAGGGGTTCTCGATGAAAAGCTGCGCCCTCTGCTGAGAACACACGGAGGGGATATCGAAGTGATGGCCTTCGAGAACGGCGTCCTGAAGGTGAAAATGCTGGGAAGCTGTAACAACTGCCCTTCCGCCGTCTCCGACGTGGAGGACCTGGCGGCGGCGGAGGTGAGGGCGGCCGTCCCTGAGGTGGAGCGCGTTATGCTGGTCTCCGGCGTCTCCGATGAACTGCTGGAGACGGCCAAAGCTCTGATGAAAATGAAACGTCAGGATTGACGCGCCGGCCTGAGAGGACGGCCCTGAATCGCCGGATGATCGTCAGAGTGAGGTATTGCGGAGGCTGCAATTCGAGCTACGACCGCGTCGCCTTTCTGAGGCGCGTCCAGGGAGCGTTTCCGTCGATAACGTTTCTGCAGGGCGGTGACGGAGCGGATTTTCCTCCGGATTTTACTCTGGCGGTCTGCGGCTGCGCCGTAAAATGCGCGGCTGGGGACGAGAAGAAAGAATTTTCATTTATCGCCTCGTCGGAGGAGGATTTTTTGCCCCTGTGCCGGGCGCTGCGATGTGTTTTCGATGGCCGCGGGGCTGATGAACACAATTCATGAAGGAGATGAGCGTGTGATGAGCAGAGAAATCGTGCTGGCCGGAGCGTGCCGGACGGCTATCGGTAAAATGGGAGGGGCGCTTGCGGGGATTCCCGTGGCAGAACTGGGAGCTGTCGTTGTAAAAGAGGCTGTGAAACGCGCCGGAGTGAAGCCGGATCAGGTTGACGAGGTATTCATGGGTTGCGTCCTTCAGGGAGCGCAGGGGCAGAATGTGGCCCGCCAGTCCGCGGTGAAAGCCGGGCTTCCCGTCGAGGTTCCCGCCCAGACCCTGAATATCGTATGCGGGTCGGGCCTTAAAAGCGTGAACCTCGCGGCGGCCATGATCGCCACAGGAGAGGCCGACGTCGTCGTCGCCGGAGGGATGGAAAACATGTCCTCCGCGGTCTACGCCATGGAAAAGGCCCGTTTCGGCTATCGCATGGGCGACGGCGCTCTGGTCGACACGATGATCAAAGACGCGCTCTGGGACGCGTTCAATCAATATCACATGGGAGTTACAGCGGAGAACGTCGCCGAAAGATACGGCGTCACCCGCGCCATGCAGGACGCCTTCGCGGCATCCAGTCAGCAGAAGTGCGAAGCCGCACAGAAGGCGGGAAAATTTAAGGACGAAATCGTTCCCGTTCCGGTCAAAGTAAAAAAGGAAACGATCCCCTTCGAGGTGGACGAATATCCGCGATCAGGTGTGACAGTCGAGTCCATCGCCGGACTGTCTCCCGCCTTCAAACCCAACGGCACCGTCACGGCCGCCAACGCCTCCGGCATCAACGATGGAGCGGCGGCGGTTGTCGTCCTGAGCGCCGAGAAGGCGAAAGCACTGGGAGTGAAGCCGATGGCCAGGTGGATCGGCGGAGCGACGGCGGGAGTGGATCCCGCGGTGATGGGGATAGCTCCGGCTTTTGCCACCCGGAAGCTTCTTGAAAAAACGAAGATCTCTCTGGATGAAATCGAGCTGATCGAGGCCAATGAGGCCTTTGCGGCTCAGGCCGTGGCTGTGGGCCAGCTGCTGAACTGGGACGCGGCAAGGGTCAACGTCAACGGAGGAGCCATCGCTCTGGGGCATCCGGTGGGAGCTTCCGGCTGCCGCATTCTTGTCACGCTGCTTCACGAAATGCTCCGACGAGGGACGCCAAGGGGTCTTGCGACCCTCTGCATCGGCGGCGGCATGGGCGTTTCCACTCTGGTGGAGCTCGTAAGGTAAAAGGTGAAAATCGAAGCGTCCTGGTGGACCGGAGAAGGGGAGGGGGCGCGGTGCGAACTCTGTTTTCACCGGTGTCTCATCCCCGCCGGCGGAGAGGGGCTGTGCGGTGTACGGCGATATGACGGGCAAAATTTGCAGTCGCCGTATCTTGGTCGTTTCAGCTCCTGCGCCATCGACCCGATCGAAAAAAAACCGCTCCGTCACTGGCGGCCGGGCTCTCAAATCTTTTCACTGGGCGGTGGAGGGTGCAATATGCGCTGTCCCTTCTGTCAGAACCATTCCATTTCGAGCCCCGCCGGAGGCGTCGGGAAACTGCCGCTGACGGCCCTGAGCCCGGAAGAACTCGTCCTGCGGGTGCGGGAGGAGCGTCTGTCGTCGGTGGCCTGGACCTACAACGAACCGACGCTTCAGGCCGAGTATATCCTTCGGGCCGCGCCGCTGCTGCGAGAGTCCGGAATAGCGGCCGTGCTGGTCACGAACGGAATGTGGGGGCCGGAGGTCGGGAAGGCGTTTGCCGCCGAAATTGACGCCGCGAATGTGGACGTCAAAACCTTCGACGCCGCGAAATACGCCTCCATGGGCGGTTCTCTCGACGTGGCGGAGACGAACGTGGAGTCTCTGGTGAAAGCGGGCGTACACGTGGAACTGACCTGCCTGGTTGTTCCGGGCAAAAGCGACGATTGCGAAGATTTCGAGAGAATGAGGGACTGGATCGCCGGAATCGACGCGAACATCCCTCTGCATATTTCGCGCTACTTTCCGGCGTATCGATACTCCGCGCCTCCCACCGACATTGCCCTCATGAAAAGATTTGAATCCATCGCCAGGCAAAAACTGACTCACGTCCACCTGGGCAACGTCTGGTGACGGTGAGATCAGACCAAATTTGAAGTAAAAGGCCTAAAGTTAGAATAGCTAAAAGCAGTGACATTCAAACATTAGCTTCTTCATTAACGCTCAATTGAAAGCAAATTGATATTACTCTCTTTTGCCGGAATGATGCGGCTCCAAACAGCAATGGCCATACTGCGTTAGTTAATTAACGTGGTAGAGCATTGCTATTGCTTTTTTAAGGTCGCTAAATATAATAGTCATAATTTTCACTTTTCTATTATTAACCATATATCACGGTGATTTGATTTGTTTTTTCAACAGGGGAGGGGAAGTTATGGAACTTACCAGTGACCTGAAGGATATGGAGAAAGGTAAATACGGAGAGGGCGCGGCTTTGGCGCTGAAAGTGCAAATTGGCATCGGAGAATGCTTCGACGCTCCACGAATGGTTCCCATCACCAACGCTCACGTGGCCCTGAGCAATCAGGAAATGGATCTCTGGTTTGCGGAGAAGATGGTGAAGCTGGGTGCGAAGACGAAAATTCCGCCCACGGTGAATCCCGGTTTCTGCCTTCCTTATTTCAGCGCGAAGAACATGGTCACCTCCGAGGAAGCCGACCACATGAAACGCACTCACGAGGCCTACAGGGCTCTGGGCTGCCGCCTGACCTACAACTGTACGCCCTATATGGATACGAACGTCCCTTTCCCCAACGAAATTGTGGCTTTTTCGGAGTCCAGCGCGACGCCCTTCGTCAACTCCGTCTGGGGGGCGCGTTCCAACAGGGAGTCGGCCCAGTCGGCTCTCTGCGCGGCGATCACCGGCGTGGTTCCGGAATACGGACTGCTGCTCGACGAAAACCGCAAAGGGAACATCCTCGTCAAAGTCGAGGCGGAAATGAAAAGCGATTTCTCCTACAACCTTCTCGGATACATGGGCAGGAAAATCGGGCCTGGCATACCTGTTTTCGTGGGGCTCGGCAGCTATCTTTCGCCCGAAGCCCATCGAAATCTGGGGGCGGAACTGAACACCTCCGGAGCTTACGCCATGTACCACGTCGTCGGAGTTACGCCGGAAGCGCCCACTTTGGAGGCCGCTTTTGGAGGCAGAGAGCCGGAGCGAACCGTGACCATAACGGAAGAGGACCTGGCGCGCGTGCTGGAAACGGAAATCTCCGATCCGGGCAATCGCGATATCGATTTCGCCCTGTTCGGCTGCCCACACACCAGCATCCGGGAGGTTCGTTATATGGCCGAACGTCTTCAGGGGAAAAAACTGGCCGTGCCGTTCTGGGTGATGACTTCGTCTCTGACCAAATCCAGCGCCGAAAAGATGGGATTGCTCAAAATCATTCAGGATGCCGGAGGCGATCTCGTCGAAGACACCTGCTCGGACCAGCCCTGCTGGCACCTGTATAAGGGAAGGGTTGGAGTGACGGAGTCTCCGAAATGCGCGTATTACCCAAGAAAACGAGGGCTGGAATTCGTCATTCGCGATCTGGATACCTGTATCGACGCTGCCCTGAAAGGGAGGGTGAAGTGATGAGCGGAAAAGTGTTTTCCTGTCACAAAATCTCCGAGGGAGTCGGAGAAGGCGAAGTCATCATCTCCAGAGACGAAATCATGTTTTACCTTGTGCGTCCCGAAACGGGGGAGGTCCTGGAGAAAGCTCACGATATTGAGGGCAAAAGCGTAGCGAAAAAGGCGATTGTCTTTCCCGGCGGAAAAGGCAGCTCGGTGGTGCAAAGCGACGGGCTCTTCCAGCTGATGTTGCAGCATAACCAGCCTGCGGCCATGATCATTCAGTACCCCGAAACGGTGCTGGTGGCTGGCGCCATCATTATGGAAATTCCCATGGTGGACAAAGTGGATCCCGAATTTTATAAAGTCGTGAAAAATGGCGACAGGGTAAAAGTGGACGCCAACGCGGGGACGATAACGATTTTGAACTGAGCGTATATCTTTGAGAGCCCCGACGAGGGCAGGAGGTGCGGTATGCCCGTTTTGCTCGAAGAAGACATGAATTTTCCCCTCCCTCGAATGCATAAGGTGAAACAGGTGTTTCCCAGGCAGAAAATTGAGGATGTGGAGGACCATGTCGTCCGTGAAATGCGCAGGGCCGAAGTTCGCGGGAAAATAAAACCCGGCGCGAAGGTCGCTGTGGCCGTGGGCAGCCGCGGGATAAAAAATCTGGCGTTGATCGTCAGGACGGTGCTGCGGGAAATCCGCGCGGCGGGAGGCGTTCCTTTCGTTGTGGCCGCCATGGGCAGTCACGGCGGAGGAACTCCGGAGGGGCAAAGAGCCGTGCTGCGCTCATATGGAATTACGGAAGAGGCCATGGGGGCGGAGGTTGTGACTTCCGTAGACGTCGTACACCTTGGAAAAACGTCCAGAGGCATCGACGTTTATTTCGACAGCGCGGCCGCCGCCGCCGACCTGGTCGTTCCCGTCAACCGCGTAAAGCTTCATACGGATTTTGTAGCGGACATTCAAAGCGGACTCTGCAAAATGCTCGTTATCGGTCTGGGGAATCATAAGGGCTGTACCGCTCTTCATGAAGAAGATTTTGACTTTTTTGGCGTTACCCTTCCGGAAGCGGCTGAAATGATCCTTGGCGCCGTCAACGTGGGCTTTGGAGTGGCCATAATCGAAAATGCCTGCGATGAAACGGCGCTGATCGAAGCCATCCCCTCAGAAAACCTTATCGAGCGCGAGAAGCGGCTTGTCCGCATTGCGAAGAAAAATATGCCGTCGCTGATGATTCCGGAGATCGACATCCTGATTGTTGAAGAGATAGGGAAAAACATTTCAGGGGCCGGATATGATCCCAATATTCTGGGAAAGAGTTTTATTCTGAAACAATTTGTGCTGGATGTGCCGAAGATCAGACGCATGGTGCTGTTGGACGTGACGGAGGAATCCCACGGCAACGCCATCGGTATGGGAATTTTCGACGTGATCACCCGCAAAGTTTTCGACAAGCTGGACCTTGCGCAGATCTACGCCAACGCAATAGCGGTGAAATGTCCGGAGGACGCGAGAATTCCCATTATCGCCGATTCCGAGGACGAAGCCGTCCGTATAGCCCGTCGGGTGACGAGAGGCGTGCCCTGGGACCGCATGAAAATCGTAAAAATCAAAAATACAATCGAGCTTGAAACCATTGAAATCTCCGACACTCTGGCGGAATCGATTCCGAACGACGGGAAACTGGTGTTTTTGGAATAAATAAAGTGAATAATGTGAGACACGAATAACATGAGGCGATTTACTTTTTTCTGTATCAGAGTTATTCTGCAAAAATATTTTCTCAGACATAAATGACGGCTGTATAAACAGAACTGGAAGGAAGGGCGTGATTGATGTGAAAATCAACGACCGCTATGACGTGATAGTTGTCGGAGGGGGCGGGGCCGGGCTCTGCGCCGCTCTGGCGGCGCGGGAAAAAGGCGCTTCAGTTCTGCTGCTCAGCAAATCCCCTCCGGGGAAAAACAACTGCACGGCTTTTGCGGCCGGAGGTTTTCGATTTGCCGGGCCGGGAGTCCCCTGGCAGGTTCATTATGACGAAACATTCAATACCGGAAGACAGATAAATGACACGGCGATGCTGGAAGCGTTCAGTCGGTACGGAGCATTGGCCGTTCTGAATTTACAGCGGTTTGGAATGCGCATGTCGGTCCATTCGCATGGAGCGCGTGTTGGACAATATGCCCCCAACCCCACCATCGGCGGGTACGGGATGACCGTTCCGCTTTTGAAGAGAGCCGTGGAGATGGGAACAGACTGGCTGGCCAACTACGGTGTCGACCGCGTCCATACGCAGGGTGACCGGGTTATCGGAATATCGGCCGTAGACTTTGAGTCCGGCACGGCGTATTATTTTTCCTGTTCTTCGCTGGTGATCGCCACCGGAGGCGCGGGCCGGGTCTATGGGCGTACAAACAACCCGCTGCCAACCACCGGCGACGGTTATCACCTTTTGTATAACCTGGGGCTGGAATTTCGGGATATGGAATTTGTGCAGTTTTACCCCATGGGCCTTGCGGAACAGAACCTGCCATGCTGGTTCATCGGCCTGACAAGTATTGACTGTGCTCCGTTGACGGATAGCGGAGGCCGCGAATTTCTGAAGGAGCTTTTACCCGAGTGGGGCCTCAAAAACGGTAAAGACGCAAACGACTTTGCGCGTGATCGTTCGGCAATCGCCATAGCAAAAAAATGGGCTGAAGGCGAAGAAGTTTTTCTGCACATGGAGCAGTTATCCCCGGAACAATGGGAAATGCCCCTGTTTAAAGATGCGCTCAGAAGATCGACCCCCAAACACGACATGACTTGCAAACCCGTGCATATCAAACCGCTTGTGCACTACATATCCGGTGGCGTCGTCATCGACGAAAACGCCCGTACTCAGGTTGACGGTCTGTTTGCCTGCGGAGAGGTTACCGGCGGTGTCGACGGAGCGAACCGCATAGGAGGAAACGCTCTGACGAATATTTCTCTTTTTGGCCTGCGCGCGGGAGAAAATGCAGCTTTGTACGCGCTTTCCAATCCCGTCGGGGCGATGTCCGCGTCCCCGGAGACAGTCGCAGAGGCGGACGCCGATGGCCTGTACTCACCCGTTGAACTGCGGACCAGGCTGCAATCGCTGATGGACTCCCACGTGGGGCCCCTCCGCAGCGGTCCCAAACTTGTCGCAGCACTGGCCGGAATAGAAGAACTGCAGGAAAAGGCAAAACGCACAAAAATAAGTTCAACAAAGGATTTTAAGGCAAACTATGAACTGCGAGGTATGCTCACCACCGCATGGCTGATCAGCGATGCGGCCCTGGCTCGTGAAGAAAGCCGGGGCGTTCATTATCGCGAAGACTTTCCGGACGAAAATCCACAATGGCAAAAAACTCTTCTGCAGCGAAAGAAGCATATATAAGTTTTAAATTCGGGTATTATTTGCAAAAAAACTGTATAATATTGAGAAAAATTTGTATTTTTTATGCTAAAATTACAAATAGGGAAATCAAAACTATACATAAGCAAATTTGATTAACAATAAATAGTATTGTCAAAGAGATGGCATGAAGATCAAAGATATCGCTATGACGCAGCGATGTTGTCATAGTGGCAGGATTTTTATTAGTAATTATAAGCTTTTGAATGCTATTTTCCGTACATACGGGAAGTTCACCAAGAGATCGAATACTCGAGTCTGACGCTTTCGCCCATCTTTTTGCAATCGAGCGAAAAGTTTAGCATAATTATAAGTTTCAATATAAATAAATTGAACGCACTTTATAGTATGCAAAGGGGAGTCTGATTTGAAAAGAAAGGGAGAAATGATTTTTGCGGCCGCGTGTCTGGGGGTCAGCTCTTTTTTTCTGTATCTCGGCGTGGATAAGGTAATTCACCGCAAATATGCCGCCCAGGGGTGGTTTCCGATGTTTGGCGGGCTCTTTTTTGTGATCGCGTCCGCCATGTGCCTGATTCAGGCCCATCGGACGGACAAAAACGAAGCGCTCTTTGTGGGCTGGAGAGAAGTCTCACTGATAACGGTCAGCGCGCTCGTCTTCGTGTTTATGCTCAGGTACCTGGGATTGACGACAGCGTCTTTCATCTTTTCGCTCGGCCTCATGTTGGCGCTCAACTATCCTTTTAAGCGTTCTCTGGCGGCTTCAGCCGGTATTTCTCTGTTTCTCTACATTCTGTTTGGCCGGCTTGTTGTCATAGTCTTTTGAGCGGCAGTCTGAAGGAGAGTGCTTAAATAATGATGGATCAGCTGCTTCATGGATTTGCCACGGCTATGTCGCTGCAAAATCTTCTGTGGTGCGCAGTGGGCTGTGTAGTCGGCACCGCTATAGGTGTGCTTCCCGGATTGGGGCCGGTGGGAGGGATGGCCATTCTGTTCCCCTTCTGCACGTCGCTGGAGCCCCTGCCGGCGCTCATTATGATGGCGGCGGTTTTCTACGGCTCTCAGTACGGCGGATCGACCACCGCCATACTGATTAATGTGCCCGGCGAGGCGTCTTCTGCCATCACAGCCGTGGATGGATACGCGCTGACCAAAATGGGACGGCCCGAGTCGGCCCTGGCTATCGCGGCTATATCCTCTTTCATCGCCGGAACTTTGTCTCTGCTGCCTCTCACTTTTGTCGCCCCCAGGGTAGCGATGATAGGGCTGAAGACTTTTGGCCCGGCCGAGAACTTCTCTCTGGTTCTCTTCGCCTTCACCGCGCTCCTGAGCATAAGCGGGCGCAAGCTCTGCAAGGGCATAGTGTCAATCTGCCTTGGACTCATGCTGATATCGATAGGCGTTGACCCGGTGGCCGGTTCGTTCCGTTTCACTTTCCACAACGCCTACCTCATGAGAGGATTTGATTTCGTGTCTGTCTGCGTTGGGCTGTTCGCGTTCAGCGAGGTGATGCTCACCCTTGAGACAAAACTTGGGCAGGTGATAACCTCCATAAAGGGCTGGATGTGTACTTTACAGGATTTAAAAGACTGTGCCGGGGCTTTCTGGCGCTCGACGGTCATCGGGTTTTTCACAGGCATAATCCCTGGGATGAACGTATCTGTGGCGGCTCTTTTGGCGTACGACATCGAAAAGCGCGTCTCAAAACACCCGGAGACGTTTGGCAGTGGCGCTATAGAGGGTGTAGCCGCCGCCGAGGGAGCGAACAACTCCGCCACGTCAGGAGCGATGGTGCCGCTGATGGCTCTCGGCCTTCCTCCTACGGCGTCAATGGCTATTCTGTTCGGGGCGTTCACCATTTTCGGACTCACTCCCGGTCCAACCCTTTTCACACAAAAACCGGACGTAGCCTTCGCCATAATAGCCAGTATGTATCTCGGAAACGTCATGCTTCTCATAATGAATCTGCCGCTGGTTTCCATATGGGCTCGCATGGCGACCATCCCATACGCTGTCATGGCGCCTGTTATCGTCATTTTCTCCCTGGTGGGCGCTTTTACGATTCGTTATGCGTGGTTTGACGTGTTCGTGGCGATAGCTTTCGGGTTTATCGGGTATTTCATGAAAAAGTTCGACTACCCCCATCTTCCCGTGATCATAGCGATGGTTTTGGGGAACAAAATGGAGGCAGCTTTTGGACAGGCTTTGTCACTCGGCGGCCCACGCATATTTTTTGTGCGTCCGGTCAGTCTCGGACTGCTGATTTTGTCGATAACCACGCTGATCTGGTTTTCAGTCCGCAAGTACGCCTCTTTACGGGAAGTGGAGGACGACACATAACGAAAAGGATGGCCGCAGCGCAATCCAGCAATGTGAGAAGAGGTGGTGGAACGAGAGGATTAACGTGTGACAGGCGGGATTAAAACCGTTTTGAGCGTGGAAAGATTTTTGAAATTTAAAAAAATTATTGGGAGGTAACAGTTATGAAAAAATATGCTTTTTATGTGGTACTGATGCTGATACTGACGGCCATGACCGCCGGAGTGGCACTGGCCGCCGCCCCCAAATACCCCGAAAGAGACATCACCATTATTGGTCCCTGGTCTCCCGGCAGCGGAACGGACACGATAGGCAGAGTGGTTGCGCAGTACGCGTCTGAAAAATGGGGAGTGCCCGTCAACGTCATCAACAAGGTGGGGGCGTACGGAATAAGCGGCGTTCAGGAACTTGCCGAAGCGAAACCTGACGGATATACGCTGGGGACGAGCTGCCAGGCCGACGCCCAGGTGATGTATGCCATATTCGGAGACAATCTTCCGTTTACAAAAGACCAGCGCACTTATATCGTAAAGCTCTCCGAACTGCGTTTCATAGCCGCCGTCAGCGTCGAGCAGAACATAAAGACCTTCGAGGAACTGATGGAGTTCGCCCGCACCGACCCGAGCTTCCGCTGGAGCGGCGGTTCCGTGACCGGACTCACCGGTTTTGCGATAGCTTATCTGTTGAATGAGGCCGGCGTAAAGGATATAAATGCCAAACGCGTAAATTTCGAGGGCGGCGGCATGGATGCGACAGCGGCGATGGCAGGCGGGCACCTCACCACTTATTTTATCTCTGAAACGGAGTATAAGACTTACTGCGCCGGCGACAAACCTCTTCTTAGGCCGCTGGCTGTCGTAGGAGATCAGCGACTCAAGACCGCACCCGATCTTCCAACTACGAAGGAGCTCGGATATCAATGCACCCTGAAGGGATGGTACGGCATTACCGGCCCGGCCAATATCCCCGACTACGTTTATACCGCATGGGAAAAACTCGTCGAGGAGGGCAGGGAGGAACTGGAGAAACGTTACCAGAAGGCCGGAATCACCTTTACCTACCTTCCTCACAAGGAATTTACGGCTGAAGGCGACAAGATGTATAACGACGTTGTGAAGCTGATAAGTGAACTCGGCCTCGAATTCGACGTAGACTGACAGACGATATCCCGAACTTTTTCGATCAAAAGGTGGAACCGGCAGTACGCGATTTGCGCTGACCGGTTCGGCCTTTTAACATGAAAAGAAACGTCAATCAAAGGAGAACGAAACGAACATGCAGGCCAAAAATTTACGCCCCCTGTTTTACCCTGGTTCGGTCGCTGTCGTCGGCGCGTCGGACAAAGGGGGTGGAGCCATGCCCATCACGAATTTTCACACGTTTAATTACAAAGGGAATGTGTATCCCGTCAACCCCAAATACGACGAACTCGGCGGTTACAAGTGTTACCCCAGCCTCCTGGATATACCGGAGAAAGTAGACTGCGTCATTATCCGCCTTCCTGCCGCTTCCTGCGCAGATGTCCTGCGACAGTGCGCCGGCAGGGACATCCATGCGGCGATAGTCATCGCGGGAGGCTTTGCAGAAGTTGGCTCTGAAGGAGCCGCGCTTGAAGCGGAGCTGAAAAAGATTGCGGATGACAACGCTATATGCGTCAATGGGCCGAATGGTATGGGCATTTTCAACGTCTCCAGCAGCATACCGCTCTATATGTCGAACGCGCTGCCAAAAGTTTTTCGCCCGGGCAGGGTCGGATTCATGGCGCAGAGCGGTTCCATTCTGATAGGTTTCTTCGGAGCGGATTTCGGTTTAGGCTACAGCCACGTGATATCCTCCGGCAATCAGACCGTTTTAGGCCCGGGAGACTATCTGCGTTTTCTGGCCGATGATGAAAACACCGGAGTGATAGCTATGTACCTGGAGAGCATTGGGGACGTGGAGAGTTTCAAAGAGGGACTGGAGATGGCGCGCGCCAGGAAAAAACCGGTGATAGCGCTGAAAGCCGGGCGCTCAGAGAAGGGGCGTCTGGCGACGGTCGCTCATACGGGTTCTCTCGCTGGCAGTTACGATGTTTTCACATCATTTGCCGACAGACATAATCTTGTGGTGGCTAAAGATCTCGAAGAACTGATAATTAACTGCAAGCTGTTTTCGGAAGCTGGTTACAGACGCATCGCGCGCGGGATAGGCGTCTCGACGGTATCCGGCGGGCACAAGGTACTGGCGCAGGATTTGGGCGAAGATATCGGACTGGAATTTGCCGAGCTGAACCCCGAGGTAAAAGCAGCGCTTTCGGGCGTACTTCCATCAATTTCGCATATCGAAAATCCTGTCGACGTAACCGGAATCGGAGTTGGAAATTACGACATACAGTATGGTGTGATGAAGGCTTTGGCCAGCGGAGAAGAGATCGGCACCGTGGTTATGATGCAGGATTCCTGCCCGAATCTCGGCGACGGAATTTCGACTCGCTACGGCGTTCACGCCGCCGCTGCCGCTGCGGTTTCCAGGGAACATCCCGACAAGCTCGTCATCTTTTTAAACGGAATATCCAACGGATTCTCCGATATCATTGCTTCCCGGTTGGAGGGCGGCAACGTCATTTATATGGCGGGAATGAGAAACAGTCTTATTGCTTTGCGAAATTATCTGAAATGGACGGACGGTATAGAGCGCGGCTTCAAAACCGTTCCATGCGTTGAGGCGAACGCAGCGCGCAAAAAAAAGTGGATGGAAGCGCTGGATGGCTGCAGAGGCCGTACGCTGCCGGACGACATGGCGTTCGATCTGCTTCGGGATTACGGTCTGCCCGTCGCGCCGTTCGAGGTTGTTCACGACGCTGAGGGTGCAGCTGAAGCCGCGAAACGTCTTGGATATCCGGTGGCCTTAAAATCGTTGCTCGACGGCGTTTCCCATAAATCGGAGCTTGACCTGATAAGACTTGGCATTCAGGATGAGCCTCAGCTTGCCGTTGCGTATGGTGAACTTGCACCGAAAGCCGCCGTTCATAATTTGTCCCAGAGGGGATTTCTCGTTCAAAAAATGGCTCCAGGGGACAATGAACTCCTGGTTGCGCTGAAATACGAAAAAGGCTTTGGTTACAGCTGCGTGTGCGCGCTCGGGGGTGTTTTTGTCGAGATATTCCACGACTCCGCGTTGACTCTCCTTCCGCTCGCGTCCGGCGACATAGAAGGCGCGCTTCGCAGACTGAAGGGGTATCCTCTGCTCCGCGGTGCGAGGGGGCGCGCCGTCGTCGATACAGGCCCCATCGAGAATTGCGCTCCGGCGCTCAATCAAATAGCCGCCGAACTGGGCGAATACGTGGACGTGCTTGAAATGAACCCGCTCATAGCTTCACCCTCAGGGGTATGGGCTGTAGACGCTTTACTGGAAGTCCGCGGGTGTTCGTAAATTGGCTGACAATTTTTTGAAATTAAATGAGGAGATGATTTTACGATGTACGAACATCTGACGATAACAAAAAACGGTGCGATTGCGAAACTTATGCTGAACCGCCCCAAAGTGCGCAACGCGATAAGCGAGGTAACGCTGGAAGAATTGCTCGCCGCTTTGCGTGAACTTGAAAAGGATGAAGAACTCAAGGTCGTAATTCTGGGCGGCGAAGGCCCGGTATTCAGCTCTGGCGTCGACCTGTACGCCCATGCCTCGGAAATCAAAAATCATGTGCCGCAGGAATGGATCACCCATGCGAAACGGTTCCTTGACCTCGGCATAGCGACGTTCAACTTCGAAAAGCTGCTTATTACAGCGGTTCAGGGCGCGGCGCTGGGATTTGGCTTCGATCTCGCCATGAACAGCGACTTCACCATAGCCGGGGAGAGCGCCATATTCGGTCTTCCTGAAATGGACAGGCTGTCCGCCGACATGTATATGCTGCTCCCGTACATGACCCACATGAAAAAAGCGAAGGAAGTGCTTTTCATGTGCAACAACATCAGCGCCGCCGAGGCACGTGAATTTGGCCTGGTGAACAGAGTAGTGCCTGACGGCAAAGAGATGGAAGAGGCGGAGGCCTGGGCGAAGAAACTTGCGTCCGTTCCGGCGATAACTTTAAAGCAGACAAAAAAATCCATCAATAAGGCGTACGAGCTCTCCGGCCTCAAAGAAGTTTTCGAGTACAACCTGCTTGCTGCGGTGACAGTGTTCCAAAGCGGCGACGCAAAAGAGCGCGCGATAAAAAATAAATTCATCCTCGAACACGGTGTGAAAGCCTGGCTTAAGGCACATTCCGAGGGAAAATAACGTTTACGGACGAACAGTGACAGGAACGTTTCGAAGAATAGAATCGCGTGCCGGAGAAAGGGAAACGTGGTTTTATCTTTTTCTCCGGTATGACGGTTATCACGGTTCTTTTGTGTTGTGTTCGTTAATTTGTGTGGTCGATTGTTGCTATTGCTTTTTTGGAATCACCCACTATAATAGTCCACGATTTTCACTTTCACATATTAAACAGATAACACTGTAATTTGTGATTTAGGCATACGATGTCGACGAGAGGGTGGTATTTCTATGAAGATCACGGATATCAGTTATGACGCGGTGATGATGCCATATGGGCAGGATTTTTATCCAACGTGGTATCCGGGGCGGGTGGAGAAAGGACAGACGATTTTTGTCGTTCGCGTCATGACGGATGAGGGGATTGAAGGCCACGCGACCTGCGAGGCTCCGTTTGGAATTTTGTCCATCATGAAGGAGACGGTTGAATATCTCAAAACGTTTCTGGTGGGGGAGTCTCCTTTCGATATCGAGCGTCTGATTCTCAAATTTCGCGATGTGGCGCGAATAGCCGCAAGGCCCTGGCTGGTGGAAAACGCCCTGTGGGACATCGTCGGCAAGGCCTCCGGACAGCCGGTTTATAAACTCTTCGGCGCCGCCCGGGACAGAATCAGGGTGTACGCGGCCTGGGGAGAGATCCGCTCCCCTGAGCAGCGCAAAGAAGACGCCCAAAGGCTTGTCAGTGAGGGCTTCAAAGCCGTGAAGCTCCGGTTTCACCATGAAAAACTGAAGGACGATATCGCCATGATCGAAGCCGTCCGGGATGCTGTGGGAGATGCGCTGGAAATCATAGCGGACGCCAATCAGGGAACGGCCGTCGAGCGTCAGCGCGACGGAATCCCCCCGGTGTGGAGCTATGGACGGGCGAGAGATACCGCGCGGGAAATGGAAAATCTCAAATGTCTGTGGCTGGAAGAACCCCTTTTCCGATACGACTACGACGGGCTGGCCAGGCTGGCGGCGGAGGTGGATATTCCGATCGCGGGGGGAGAGATAAACAAGGGCATCCATGAATTCAAGCAGATGCTGGATAAGGGGAGTTATGACATTTTACAGCCCAACTGCACGATGTCGGAGGGGATGAGTCAGATTCGGAAAATTGCGGCGATCGCTGACTCCTTTGGAAAACTGTGCAACCCTCACGCGTGGATTCCCGGCCTCGGAGTTTTGCAGACGATGCATCTCGTGGCTTCTCTGCCGAATTTCACCTGGCTGGAGTACCCCTACGATCCGCCAAAGATAACGCCTGACGTCTTTCAGGGCATTGTGACCAAATATTATTCCCCTGAAAAGGACGGCTGCATCCCCATGCCCGACGCGCCGGGATTCGGGATAGAACTGGATGAAGCGAAAATAGCGAAGTACAGAATATAAGTGGAGGCGGTTTTGGATGAGTGCGCTTATTTATGAAGTGAAGGATCACATCGCGAAGATCACGCTTAATCGGCCGGAGACCCGCAACGCCCTGTCGCGGGAGCTGGTGGAGCTGTTAAGCGAAGCTCTCGACAAAGCGGCAGATGATAAGGAGGTTTACGTTCTCATCATCGCCGCCGCGGGAGATAAGGCTTTTTCGTCCGGATTCGACCTGAAGGAATCCATCTCGTCGCCGATCCTGGGCATTGAGAACAGGCGGGAAAACACCCGGTGGGAACTGGACACCTGGCTGAAAATCTGGGACATGAAAAAGCCGGTCATCGCGGCGGTCAGAGGCTTTTGTATCGGAGGAGGCGCTCATCTGGCGCTTATGTGCGACATGATTGTCGCAGCGGAAGATGCGCAGTTCGGAGAGCCGGAAATCGGTTTTTCCTACATACCGGATATCCTCATCCAGCCCTACAAGCTTCCTCCCAACAAGGCGCGGGAACTGATGATGCTGGGAGAAATGATGAGCGCGTCGGAACTGTATCGCATCGGCACCGTCAACAGGATTGTCCCGGCGGATAAAGTGGATGAAGAGGTGATGAAGATCGCCCAAAAACTTGCCTCTCAGCCCAGAGTCGCTTTGGGGATGCTGAAAACCCAGATCAATAAAGCCTATGAAATAATGGGATTCAAACATGCCGCCGACTTTGCCGCGGAGCTGTTCAACCTTTGCCGCCTGAATCAAATGGACACGGATACCGAATTCAACGAAATCGTCAAAAAAGAGGGATTCAAGGCGGCGATGGAATGGAAAAAGAATAAACAGAAAAAGTGACCCGACGGGGCGAAGTTTGAAACGGAGGATGTTCGATGAAAAGCGGGCAGACCTGGAAAAAAGAACTGGACGGTCTTTTGAAACCGGAAACGATAGCGGTTGTTGGCGCCACGGAAAAGGTTGGACCGGGAAGAAATACGGTTTACAACCTTCTCCACATGGATTTCAAAGGTACCGTTTATCCCGTCAACCCCAAAAGAGACGAAGTTTTTGGCCTGAAGTGTTACAAAAGCCTTCGGGAGCTTCCCGCAAAGCCGGATCTCGTCGCCATCGCTCTGCCGGCGGAGCGCGTTCTCGATTCTCTGAAGGAATGCGGAGACCTTGGCATAAGGGCGGTCATGGCCTATACCAGCGGTTTTGCCGAAACGGGAGAGCAGGGAGCGGAGTTGCAGCGAGGCATGACGGAAATTTGTGAAAAGCATGAAATCCGTCTCTGCGGCCCCAACTGCCTGGGACATTTGAACGTGAGGCTTCACACGGGAGCGTACAGCGCCTCCATACCGCCCGAAATGACCTCGGGCGGCATCGCGGTGATTTCCCAGAGCGGTTCCATGGCCATTGCGATGTTGCAGTATTTTAAAAATCTTGGATTGAGCCACGTGATTTCATGCGGCAATCAGGCCGTTCTGGAGCTTTCCGACTATCTTCTGTACCTGAGCGAAGATCCGGAGACGAAAGTTATCGTGACCTTCATTGAGGGCGTGAAGGACGGGCGCAGATTTCTCGACAGCGTGAGAGAGTGTAAACGCGGAGGGAAAGCGGTGGTCGCGCTCAAAACGGGGAAATCGGAGGTGAGCAGACAGGCCGTAAGGGCGCATACCGCCGCCATAGCCGGTGAGGACAGTGTTTTCGATGAAGCTCTTGCGGAAGCCGGAGTCATTCGGGTCGACGACTTCGACGAAATGCTCCAGGTGACGACGCTCCTGCTGAATGCCCCCAAAATGAGGGCCAAAGGTGTAACGATGACCACCATATCCGGGGGACAGATCGGTATGATCGCCGACCTTGCCTCGACGATGGGGCTCGAATTCATGACGTTCAGCGATGCCACTGTCGAAGGGCTGAAGGAAATCATTCCCCCGTTCCTGAAAATCGTCAACCCCATAGACGTGGGTCCCGTCGGATCCAGCAACTATGAGGATTACGCGCGCGTACTGAAGATTTGCGCCAGAGACCCGGAGTGCGGGCTGATTCTGGTCTCTCAGGATGCCCCGGCGGGGTTGGGTCCCAGCACCATAAGCCACTACACGAAAGTCGTTCATGCCGTCTGCGAGGTGTTTCGGGAGGGAGTCCCGGTGGTGATGTTCTCGAATCACTCGGGTCCCTTCTGCCCGGAGATCCTTAAAGAACTGTTCGAGACCGGCGTGCCCTACCTTCAGGGGACGCGAGAAACAATAAAGGCCGTGTGCGGCCTGATCAGACACAGTTTCGACGAGGACGCGCCTTTGGAGGAAGCTCGTTTTGTGCCGGAGGCGGACTGGAACGCCCTGGAGAAAAAACTGGATGAACTTTCCCGGGGGAAAAATTTTCTTGGAGAAAAGGAAGGCAAGGAGCTGATGTCTCTCCTGGGGATTCCCGTGGCGGAACAAATTTTCTGCGCGGATGAATCGGCGCTCGAACCGGCTGCCGCAAAGCTGGGTTTTCCCATTGTGATGAAGATCGAGTCCCCGGACATCGCGCACAAAACGGACGCCGGCGGCGTTGCTCTCGGCTTGGAATCCGTGCCCGCTCTGAAAAAGGCGCGCGAAGAAATGCTGCGGAACGTGGCGAAGAAACTTCCGAACGCGAAACTGGAGGGAGTTACGCTTCAGAAAATGATTCCCGACGGCGTGGACCTCATCGTCGGAACCCACGAGGACCCTCAGTTCGGCCCTGTGTTGGTGTACGGCCCCGGGGGCATTTACGTGGAGGTGTTCAGGGACTCTTCTCTCGGCCTGATTCCGGTTGACAGGAAAAAGGTGAAGGAGATGATCGCGAAGTCCAAAAGCCGTCCGCTGCTGGGAGAGATGAGAGGTCGGGCGGCCTTCGACACGGCTCCGCTGGAGGATCTGATGCTCCGGCTCTCGGAATTTGCGTATCGTTTCCGGGAAAAAATTTCCGCAACGGACCTCAATCCCGTGCGCATCGGTTCATCCGGGGTCTGCGTGCTGGACGCCCTGATCATCCTGAAACAATGAGAAACAGTTTACTTAAATGAGAAGCGATTTATTTATTCGAATATATTTTCATCTCTAAGGAGGAAAGGCAATGACGTTTATAGTGATTCTGGGGCTTTATCTGGTGGGAATGTTCGCGGTTGGCGTGTATGGAAGCCGATACGCCAAAGATACCAATTCCTTTCTGACAAGCAGCAAAAGAGGGACGCTCGCCATCGTGACCGCGTCCTACATGGCGAGCCATTTCGGAGCAGGTTTTGTCGTCGGAGGGGCTGAACAGGGCGCTCAGATCGGCATCGGCGGAATATGGTTTGGGTTTGCCATGGCCCTGTCGTACGTGGTTTTCGGACTGGTTATGGCCCGCGGAATTTATCGGGCCGGATACATCACCGTAGCGGACCTGCTTTACAAGACCTACGGAGATCGCGTCACGTCCACCGGCTACGCCATCTTCAACTCCATCGCCAGCGTGGGGATCATCGCGGGGCAGATCATGGCGGGCCAGCGTCTGCTTCAGGCCGTCGGTCTGGACGGATTTACGGGAGCTGCCATCGTTACGATCGTTGTCATCGTTTATTCCGCCATGTCCGGTCTGTGGGGAGTTATGATGACGGACTTCATTCAGATGATTGTGGGCGGCGTCGGGCTTCTGAGCGTTTTCTTCGTGGTTCTGTCGGCCGGCGGATTCGGGTACCTCCAGACAGCTCTTCCGGCGAATTTTTTCAGCGTCGTCCCCGAATCCTGGAGCACCTATCAATTTTTGATGATCCTTGTTCCGACGACGTTGTACGGTTTCCTTTCACAGGCTTCGTTCCAGAGGGTCGTCGCGTCGAAGGATGAACGGGTCGCGGTGGTCAGTCCCTTCCTGTCGGCCGCGCTTCTGATCCCTCTTGCCTGTCTGCCTCCGATCATCGGAATGTACGGACATGCCGTTTTTCCGGATCTGCAGGCCGGATCGGTGCTTTTCAACGTGATCCTGAACGGTCTCAATCCGATTTTCGGCGCGCTGTTCATCGCCGCCATCATCGCGGCCATAATGTCCACGGCCGACTCACAGATTCTGGGAGTTACCGCCAACATCGTCCACGATATTTATCAGAACACTCTCAATCCCAACGCCAGTGAAAAAAGCTGCAGGTACCTGTCACTGGTGGTGGCGGTCGCGACGGGCGCGGTGTCGATGTTTGTGGCCCTGAGCTTCACCACGATCATAGGGTTGCTTTCGTTCACTTATTCGATCCTGGTGGCCGGTATGCTGGTTCCGGTTCTCGGAGGGTATCTGTGGAAGGGCGCCACGGGTCAGGGGGCTACCGCGGCGATGATTACGGGCGTTGTCGTCCTGTTCCTTGGCCGCTACGAAATTCTTCCGGTTCCTTATCCTCAGCTGGTCGCCGCGATCCCCGCTCTGGTGGTGCTTGTCGCGGTGAGCCTCGTCACCGGGAAGGCTAAAGCGTAAGCAATTTTATGTATTTTTAAACACAGTGTAATACTCAGACAATATTACAGACTGTGCCGCAGGGGTCCCCTGAAGGGGGCCCTTGTTTTTGTATTCACGCCTGTTTATCTTCTGTTTATCTTCAGTGCAGCCGCGGCGGATTTTTCATTTTCTTCGACTTTTTATTACTCGGTCACTTTTTTACATTAAAGCGATGTTATTGCTGAGGACGAAAGATTTGCTTACAATAGATACAGATTGGATGTGTTATTTTTACGCTTCGAGAGGTGGACTGTTTTCCTGGCTGAGTGTTTTGCGATGAAACTGATCGCGATTAAAATATTTTTATTTAGGGGGCGCGCGATATGGGTGGAAAAACGATAGTTCTGGATGGACTTTCTCTGACGCTTACAGACATCATCAAGGTGGCGAGAGAAGGCTATGGAGTTGGTTTGAGCGACGCGGCCGTTACGGCTGTAAAAGAGGCGAACGCGCTTGTGGAGCGATGGGCTGCATCAGATGAAGCTGTCTATGGCATAACGACGGGTTTTGGCGATCTGGCTTCCGTGAAAATTTCTCACGGAGACAGACGAACTCTGCAGGAAAATCTTCTGCGCAGTCACGCCTGCGGGGTGGGGGAGCCGTATCCGAAAGATGTGACCCGCGCAATTATGCTTCTGCGCATCAACACCCTCAGCCGCGGCCACTCCGGGATCAGTTACGCGACGCTTTCCGGACTGATAAACCTCCTGAACGCCGGAATCCATCCCCTGATTCCCTGTCAGGGTTCCGTGGGGGCCTCGGGGGATCTTTGCCCGCTTTCACATCTGGCCATCGCTCTTTTGGGCGACGGAGATGCGGAATATAAGGGGAGAATTATCCCTGTAAAGGAGGCCCTTGCCGATGCCGGTCTGAAGCCGATATCCCTCGGAGCCAAGGAAGGGCTGGCGCTCAACAACGGCACCACCGTCATGAACGCCGTGGGGGCGCTGGCGCTGCTGGACGCCCTCCGGCTGAGCAAAGTGGCGGACATTGTGGCTGCCATGTCCATGGAGGCCATGCACGGCGTTCCTTACGCTTATGACGCCCGCACTCACGCGCTGCGTCCCTACAGGGGCCAGGGTAGCGTCGCGTCCAACATGCGCCGCATGATCGAGGGCAGCGAAATCGTGGAGCGGTATAAAAAAGACCGGGTGCAGGACGCCTATTCCCTGCGCTGCGTGCCTCAGGTTCACGGGGCCAGCCGCGATGCTCTGGGCTATGTCCGTTCAGTGCTTGAGCTTGAGATCAACTCGGTCACGGACAACCCCCTGATCTTCCCGCAGGAGGGAGAGGCGTTGAGCGGCGGAAACTTCCACGGTCAGCCTCTGGCTTTGGCGATGGACTTCTTCGGTATTGCCATGGCCGAGTTCGCCAGTATATCCGAACGCCGTCAGGCCCGAATGGTGGACAGCTCCCTGTCCGGTCTGCCTCCGTTCCTCATTGAGGACAGCGGGACCAACAGCGGATTCATGATTCCCCAGTACACGTCGGCCGCTCTGGTTTCGGAGAACAAGGTGCTGGCCCATCCCTCGTCCGTGGACTCCATCCCCACCTCGGCCAATCAGGAGGATCACGTTTCCATGGGAGGCTACGCGGCGCGCAAAGCGGTCAATATTTTGAAAAATACGCAAAAAGTCCTTGCCATTGAAACGTTATTGTCGGCTCAGGCTCTGGATTTCAGCCGTCTTTCCCTGCGACCGGGGAAGGGCACTCTGGCGGCTCACGAGTGCGTTCGGAGAGCCATTCCCTACCTCAAAAAAGACGAATATCTGCATCCCCTGATCGGGCGGGCTCTGGAGCTGACGGAGCGCGGCAGTCTGGTGGACGCCGTCGAAACCGAAATCGGCGAACTGGCGTGAGATCGTTTCAGGAGGGCCTTCGAGAATGACGCGTAAAATATTCAGACATGCGCATGTTTACACCCCGCGGACTGGGGGCGCCGCAGCAGCCGGAACGGCTCAGGGCAGCATCGACGAATTTGCCGACGCCTGTATTCTCGTGGAAAACGGCCGAATTGCGGCCGTGGGGTCCTGCGAGGAAGAAAGCCTGGGCTGCCGGGCCGCGGAGGTCGATATGGAGATCGACCTTGAAGGCGCGGCGGTCATTCCGGGTTTCGTCGATCCCCATACTCACGCCTGTTTTGCCGCCTGCCGCGAGGGGGAATTTTCCATGCGTGTGGCGGGCAAGCCCTATCTCGATATTCTGAAGGCGGGAGGGGGAATTTTATCCTCGGTGCGCTCCGTCCGCGGAGCCTCCTCTGACGAACTCTTCTGTTTTTCAAGGCGTCTTCTCGAAAACACTCTCCATTATGGAACGACGACGATCGAGATCAAAAGCGGTTACGGACTCGACACAAAGGACGAGCTGAAACTTCTGGAGGTTATCGGTCGACTGGGCCGCGAAACGCCCCAGAGCGTCGTCCCCACTTTTATGGGAGCCCACGCCGTTCCCGAGGAGTATAAATCGGCTCCTGAGGGTTATGTCGAACTTTTGCGGGATGAAATGCTGCCGGCGGTTATAAAGCAGGGTATCGCGAAATTCTGCGACATCTTCTGCGAAGAGGGTGTTTTTTCTGTGAAAGAAAGCCGCAGAATCCTGACGAAAGCCCGGGAACTGGGATTGAAACTCAAGGTGCACGCCGATGAGGTCAACGACCTTGGCGGGGCCTCTCTTGCCGGAGAACTCTCCGCCACCTCCGCTGAACATCTGCTTGCCGCTTCCGATGAGGGAATCGCGGCCCTTGCCAGGGGTGGAGTCGTGGCCGTTCTGCTTCCCGCAACGGCCTACAGTCTGCAAAAACCCTTTGCCCGCGCCCGGGCGATGATTGAGCGGGGGGTTCCGGTGGCTCTGGCTACGGACCTGAACCCAGGGTCCTGTTTCTGCGAGTCGATGCCCTTCGTGTTCAGCCTTGCCGTTTTGGGAATGCGCATGACCCCTGCGGAAGCTCTGACGGGAGCCACATTGAACGCCGCCTGGGCGATTGGCATGGAAAAGGAAGTTGGGAGTATCGAGCCCGGAAAACTGGCGGATTTCGTCGTACTGGACGGAGAAACTCCGGCGGTGCTGGCCTACGCTTCCGGCGCCAGACCCATCCAATCCGTCTGGAAAATGGGAGAAAAAGTGGCCTGATACCAATTTGTTTTCAATCGAATGTTATCGAATGTTAATGAAGAAGCTAATGTTTGAATATTATTGCTTTTAGCTGTTCTACTTTAAACAACCAGCGGTTCTAATTCCATTTCCAGACCCAATGTGTTTTAATTGGGTCTGGAGTCTACTTTGGGAGAGGAGTGTAATTTGGTGAGGTATGACAGCGTCGGATTTGAAGCGGCGCTGAAGAATCGAAGGGAGGGCCTTGCGCAATGAACGAAAAGCGCGGCAGAGAGTCTTTGGGGAGTCGGCTGGGGTTTATCCTCGTATCGGCAGGTTGCGCGATCGGTCTGGGGAACGTGTGGCGTTTTCCTTCTATCACCGGACGTTACGGCGGAGCGGCTTTTGTTTTGATCTACCTTGTTTTCATCCTCTGTCTCGCCATGCCTATCATGGTGATGGAGTTTGCCGTGGGCAGAGGTTCCGGGCAGAGCATTGTGGGTTCTTTCAGGCAATTGCAGCCCAAGGGAACGTCATGGTCCATCTTCGGATATTTCGGACTTGCGGGAAACTATATCCTGATGATGTTCTATACGACCGTCGCCGGATGGATGCTGGCGTACACATGGTATACCCTGACGGGCAGTTTCGAAGGTCTTTCACCCGATGAAACCGGAGCTTTTTTCGGGGCGATGCTGATGGACCCGAAGATGATGACGTTCTGGATGTTCGCCGTCGTCGCCGCAGGGTCGGCCATTTGCGCCTGCGGAGTGCAGCGCGGGGTTGAACGGGCAACCAAGCTTATGATGAGCGGGCTTTTCGTCCTGATGATCGCCCTTGCCATCCGCGCGGTCACGCTTCCGGGCGCGGAAAAGGGGATTGAGTTCTACCTGAAACCCGACTTTGGACGATTGGTGGAGAACGGTCTGTGGGATGGAATTTACGCCGCGCTGGGGCAGTCGTTTTTCACGCTCAGCCTCGGCATAGGCAGTATGGCCATATTCGGGAGCTACATCGACAGGGAACATTCTCTGGCCGGCGAGTCGATTATCATCACGGCTCTCGACACCTTCGTGGCGTTGTGCGCCGGACTCATTATCTTTCCGGCCTGCTTTGCCCACGGCGTGGAACCGGGAGCCGGGCCGGGACTGATCTTCGTCACTCTGCCGAACATGTTCAACAGTATGTCGCAGGGACGTCTGTGGGGAACCCTGTTCTTTCTTTTCATGTCCTTCGCCGCCATGACCACGGTGGTGGCGGTGTTTGAGCACCTCATCGTGAGCTCCATGGACATCCTGGGGTGGAGCCGTAAAAAATCCAGTATCGTGAACATTTTAGCAATTTTCTTCCTGTCTTTGCCCTGTGTGTTCGGCTTCAACATCTGGTCGAGCTTCGAACCTCTCGGCAGTGGAAGCGGAGTGCTGGATCTGGAGGATTTCATCGTCAGCAACAACCTGCTGCCCCTGGGGGCGTTCGTCTACCTCCTTTTCTGCTGTTCCCGGTATGGCTGGGGATGGGAGAAGTTCACGGCGGAGGCCAATCAGGGCAGGGGAATCAAAATCGCCTCCGTAATGCGGCCCTATTTCACTTATGTCGTTCCGACCGCAATAATTATAATTTTTATCTTCGGATACTACGAGAAGTTTTTCAAATAATCATCTGTTGACGCAGGATGATTTGACAGCGCGAGTAAAGGTTCGAAAACCTGGAGTGTGAACGATTATGGACTGGAAGGAGCTTTACCGAAACAAACTGATATCGGCGGAGCAGGCCGTCGGAAAAATTTTCTCGGGCAGTTCTGTGGTGACATCCCACGCCGCGGCGGAGCCTCAGACGATACTTCGCGCTATGGCCAGCCATAAAGAAAATTTCAGGAATGTTCGTATCTTCAATCTTATGAGCATGGGGGAACTTCCCACCTGTCAGCCCGGGATGGAATCTCATTTTTTGCACAACACCACCTTTGTCAGCATGGGAACCCGTGAAGCCGTCAATACCGGCCGCGCCTGCTTCACCACCTCGTTTTATTCGGAGACGCCGTGGCTTTTGAGAGAGGTCATTCCGGTTGACGTGGCCGTCCTCTCCCTGTCCCGACCGGACCGGCACGGGTATTGCAGTTTCGGCGTCACCCTCGATTATCAGCGTCTTTTGGCTGAAAAGGCAGGAGTGGTCATCGCTCAGGTCAATGAACTCATGCCCCGGACGCATGGAGACTGTTTCATCCATGTCAGTCAGCTGGATTACATCGTCGAGGTTTCGGAGCCGCTTCCGGAACTGCCAGAACCGCGGATTGGAGATGTGGAACGCGGTATAGGAAAGAACTGCGCCTCTCTGATTCGGGACGGGGATACGCTGCAGCTGGGAATTGGAGCGATTCCCGACGCGGTACTTCTTTTTCTGAAGGATAAAAACGATCTGGGCATTCACTCGGAGATGTTTTCCGACGGAGTGGCGGAGCTGATGGAAATGGGAGTCATCACCAACAGGGCAAAGACGCTGAACAGAGACGTCAGCGTGGCCACGTTTCTGATAGGGTCGAAGCGGCTTTACGATTTTGTCGACGACAACCCTTCCATCAGGATGTTCCCTGTGGATTACACCAACAATCCCTGCATCATCGCTCAAAACGACAATATGGTGGCCATCAATTCCTGTCTGCAGGTGGATCTTTATGGACAGGTGGCGGCGGATACCCTGGGTCCGAAGCAGTACTCCGGGGCCGGAGGTCAGGTCGACTTCGTCCGGGGGGCCAATATGAGCCGGGGAGGACGCGCCATCTTCGCCGTTCCCTCCACGGCGGCGGGAGGAAAGGAATCCCGTATCGTCGCGGACCTGAAACCGGGGGCCGCGGTGACCACCACTCGAAACGACGTCAACTATGTCGTCACGGAATACGGCGTGGCGCAGCTGAAGGGGAAAACACTGCGAGCCCGGGCGCTGGCTCTCGCCGCCATCGCGCACCCCGCCTTCAGAGATCAGTTGTACGAGGAAGCGAACAGGCGTTTTTGGATTTGATTTTTGTGCGGAAGCGCTGATTTTCAGACCTTTTATACCAATTTGAAATAAAAGGCCTAAAGTTAGAATGGCTAAAAGCAGTGATATTCAAACATTAGCTTCTTCATTAACGCTCGGTTGAAAGCAAATTGGTATTACTTCAAATTGGCATAAAACCGGCCGCGCTGGAGCCTCCACAGGTTTCAGCGCGGTTAATCATTACTTCCTTTACAGACCTTTTTCAGCCAGTAATTTTTCAAATTTTTTCTCGGACAAAATTTCGTTTGTCAAAAACCCGCCATTAAAAAACAGGCAGTATGAGGTGGACGGTGCGGGAGCGTTTTGCGCTTCTTCCGTCGTTTCAAAACGTATCGCCCTGAACGGAACTGATTTTGCCTTCGCCATATCTTCGATTATCGGCACATACTTTGCCGTATACGGGCATTGGTGAGCGTAGTACAAAACAAAACCCTGTTCGTTAATTTCAGGCGTTTTGACTGCCTGCTTAAAACACGGTTTCGGAGAGCCCGTGTCAAAGGGCAGATACAGCAGTTCATAAAACGGCTCTGCCGTGTCCGCGACAACAAAACCTTTATATTTCAAATATTGAGGATCGGATAAAAACGGCATTTTCTTTTTTGAAGACAAGACGCAAAGTCCTTTTTTGCCTTTTTCTTTGCTGTCTTTTGTACATTCGTCCAGAAGCAGATTGGAATAACCCTGCCCTTTGAATTGCCCCGATATCCAAAAGCAGTTTATGTGCATATACCCTTCCGCTTCAACAGGACACCATGCTTTTTCAGCCGGGATGTATTCAATGAAACACTTGCCCCTCACATCGCATTTTTTGAAAACAAGCCCGTCCGCAAAGCGCTCCGCAAGCCATGACTTTTTGGCGGCAACCTGACAGTCCCCGTTATTTGAGATAGCGCAGCAAATGTGTTCCCGCTCCAGATTTTCTCGGGTTAGGGTTACGATGTTCATCGATATTTCCTCACAAAAGTAAAATAATTTTTTCTCAATTATAGCGGATGATGTAAGCGTATAGTGAAAACGAAGCCCCTCGCGGGCGGACGAAAACGCGGAAACGGCAAAGACGGCGGGAATTTTTGATTTTTTGGCTTAATTTTTTGAGTGGAAATTTTGTTCACCGAGAAATTTAAAAGCATACTCCCTGAATTTGCGGTATGATGATGAGATAAGGGTCGTCGCATTTCAGGGAGGTTTTCTTATGGCTTTTACAATTAAATTCAAAGATGGAAAATTTGTGACCGGAGAGACGCCGCTTTCCGGACAGAACGTCATGGCCGAGCTGGGGTTTTCTCTGAACGACGGTATTGTGGCGTGGCGGGTCAATAACTACATACGACCGCTGGAGTGGGTCATTGAGGAGGACGCCGAGGCGGAGTTCCTTTCGACGACAACCCCGGAGGGATTGCAGGTTTACAAACGGACGCTGGATTTTCTCTTCGTTATCGCCTGCAAACGGGATCTCGGCCGCAAGGCGATTCTGCGGCACTCCATCAATGAGGGGCACTACTGGGAGTTCGAGGACGGAGATATTTCGCAGTCGGATGTCTACCGGCTGCACGCGGCCATGAGCGACATGGTTCGGCAGAATATTCCCGTCATTCGGAAACTTCTGCCCGTCGACAAAGCCAAACGAATCTTCGAAGCCCAGGGCGAGCCGGAAATCGCCGATCTTTTCGTGCGAGCCAATGTGGACCCTGTGGAGGTTTATCGATGCGGTTCGCAGTATGGGTATTTCTGCGGCACGCTGGCTCCTTCCATCGGCGTCCTGAAGGTGTTCGACCTGGTGCAGTTCTCTCATGGAGTGGTGCTTCTTTCCCCGACGCTGGCGTCTCCGGACAGCACCGAGCCCTTCCGGACCGACCGGGCTCTGGGGGACATCTTCTTCGATTACGCCAACTGGCTGAAGGCGCTGGGGCTGAACTACCTCAGCAGTCTCCACCAGCTGGTGGCGAAGGGGAAAAGCCAGGAGCTGATCCTTATCTCCGAGGCTTTTCACTCCCAGCGCCTGAGCAAAATGGCCGCTGAGATCAACTCCCGTCCCGACGTGAAGGTGGTTACCATCGCGGGGCCCTCGGGGTCGGGGAAGACCACCTTTTCGGAACGCCTGAAAATTCAGCTCATCGTCTGCGGAAAACGCCCGGTGACGCTGCCTATGGATAATTATTTCCTTGAGCGGGTGCAAACCCCCCGGGATGCCAGCGGAGAGCTGGATTACGAAGTTTTGGAGGCCCTCGACCTGGACCTTCTGAAGGACAACCTGACCCGTATTTTGCAGGGAGAAGAGGTCGTCACGCCCCACTACGATTTCCTGCAGGGCAAAAAGACGCCGGGAAGAAAGATCAAACTGGGACCCGACGATATTTTGATCATGGAGGGAATCCACGGCCTCAACGACAGAATTCTGGACATGCTTCCGGCGGACAGGCGATTCACCATTTTCGTCTCGCCTCTGACGGGCATCTGTCTGGATCCCCACAACCGCACCAGCACCGGCGATAACCGTCTCCTGCGGCGCATCATTCGGGATTACCGCACCCGAGGCAAATCTGCCGAGGCGACCCTCGCCATGTATCCAAAGGTGGTCAGGGGCGCGATGCGTTACATTTTCCCCTACCAGAACCGGGCAAACGCCATCTTCAACTCGTCGCTGCCCTATGAGCTGGGAGTCCTCAAAAGCTATGTGGAACCCGTTCTGCATACGGTGCAGGAAAACTCTCCCTTTTTTGGAGAGGCCCTGAGGCTGCTCAACATTCTGAAATTTGTGCCCTCCATCCAGTCCGAGGGGATTCCCAACAACTCCGTCATTCGCGAATTCATAGGGGGAAGCTGTCTCGACGTTTGAATGACCTGTGCCCCGTAAAAAGCGTTGCCTGGACGAATGTGGGAACAGATTGTTATAATTTTGTGTTGCAACAGAAGACCCGAAACTTCAGGGAGGTTTGTCTGTGAAGGAAATACTTGCGGTGGCCCGCGGAGACCGGGCTGCGGATTTCGTCGTCAAAAACGCGCGGGTAGCCAATGTCTGTACCATGGAATACGAAAACGTCGATGTAGCTGTGGTCGGCGGCCGAATCGCCGGAGCGGGGAAGAACTACGAGGGCAAAACCGTTCTGGACGGAGAAGGCAAAGTTTTAATTCCCGGCCTGATTGACGGACATGTGCACATCGAAAGCACGATGCTGACGCCTCCGGTGTTCGCGGACAACGCGGTCTCGCGCGGGACCACCACGGTCATGGCCGACCCTCACGAAATCGCCAACGTTCTCGGAATGAGAGGCGTTGAGTATATGTACCTGGCCAGCCGGGGACTTCCCCTGGACGTTTTTCTCGGAGCGCCCTCCTGCGTTCCCGCCTCCGACCTGGAGACGCCTTACGAAAATCTGGAAATGGATGACATCCGTGAAATGTTCGCTCAGGGATGGTGTCAGCACCTGGGGGAAGTGATGAATTTTCCGGGGGTCATCGCCGGAGATCCGGAGGTGTGGGGAAAAATTCAGGCGGCTGGAAATGTTCCGCTGACGGGACACGCGCCCGGAGTGCGGGGGAAGGAGCTGTGCGCTTATCTCACCGCGGGCATATCCTCGGACCACGAATGCTCCCAGGCGGACGAAGCTCTGGAAAAACTGCGCCGGGGGATGTGGCTGATGATGCGGGAAGGGGCCTCCACTCCCGATCTGGAGAGGCTGGCGCCACTTCTCCGGAACAAGCCGGAGCTGGCCGCGCGGTGTATGTCCGTCACGGACGACGTGAGCGCCCGGTACCTCGTTCAGGTGGGACACATGGACGTGAAGGTCCGCCGCCTGATCGAGTGCGGAGTCGATCCCCTGACGGCCCTTCGGACCGTGACTCTTTCTCCCGCGGATTACTTCGGGCTGAAAGATCGAGGGGCGATTGTTCCAGGACGGATCGCCGACATGGTTCTGATCGACAGTCTGGAAAATTTTCAGGTCGACCGGGTGTGGAAAAACGGCCGGCTGATGGTGGAAAAGGGCCGGCTTCTCCGAAAGAGCGAGCGGAAGGTCAATTTCGAGGACTTTTGTCGGAAAGGGGAGAGCGTTATCCCTCTGACAGAGGAGCAGCTTCGAATTAAAAATCAGACGGGGGCAAAGGTTCGCGTCATTCTGACGAAGGAGGGGTCGCTGTTCACGAGGTCTTCCTGCGAGGAACTGCCCCTGGACGAAGACGGGACAATCCTGCCTGATGCGGAACGGGACGTGGCGAAAATTGTGGTCCGCCAGCGGCACAGGGGCGCGGGACGATTCGCGGTGGGCTTCCTGTCGGGTCTGGGGATGAAAAAAGGGGCGATCGCTTCTTCCGTGGCTCACGATGCGCATAACTTTGTAGCCGCCGGGATGGACGACCTGTCCCTGACGACGGCTCTGAACTGCGTGGGAAAAAACGGGGGCGGTCTGGCCGTAACCTGCGGCGGCGAGGTTCTGGAGTTTTTCGCCCTGCCCGTGGCGGGGCTCATGTCAACCCTGGACGCCGTTTGCGTGGCCGAAAAACTGGATGCGATCGAAAAAAAAGCGAAAGACCTGGGAATTGCCGCCGATCATCCCTTTATGATGCTGTCGTTTCTCTGCCTGTCCGTCATTCCGGAACTCAAAATTACGGACCAGGGATACGTGGATATTACCCGGGGAGGGATTCAATCGCTTTTTATACCTTTATAGCGTCAGCCACGACGTAAGGGAGAGCCTTTAAGCAGTTATATGTTCAGCATACGGTATCATAATAAAATAAATGCGGGAAAAATAGATGCAATGAAAGGAGTTGTATACACAATGAATTTTCTGGAAAGTCTGTTCAAACTGAAGCAAAATCGTACTACGGTGAAAACAGAGGTGCTTGCGGGCTTTACCACGTTTATGACCATGGCCTACATCATTTTCGTCAATCCGGATATTCTTTCCAAAGCGGGGATGCCCTTTGATTCTCTGGTGGTTGCCACCTGTCTGTCCGCGGCTGTCGGCACGTTTCTGATGGCTTTTCTGGCCAATTATCCCATAGCTCTGGCTCCAGGCATGGGACTGAACGCCTTTTTCGCCTTCACCGTTGTGATCGGAATGAAACTGGACTGGCGGGTGGCCCTGTTTGCCGTTTTCGTAGAAGGAATCATTTTTGTGGTGCTGACCCTGACAAAACTGCGGGAAGCCATCGTCAACACAATTCCGAAAACGCTCAAGATCGGGATCTCCTGCGGCATTGGACTTTTCATCATCTTCATCGGGCTTCAGGGCGTGGGGCTTGTCGTTCACAGCGACGCGACGCTGCTGACTCTGGGCAACCTGAAGAACAATGTGCCCGCCCTGCTGGCCCTGGGTGGCCTGATACTGGTGGTGGTTCTCGAATATTTCCGGGTCACGGGCGCTCTTTTGATTGGCATTATTATCATTACCGCCGTGAGCGTGATCATGGGCAGGACCGAGCTGCCGCCGGCCTTCATCACCACTCCTCCTTCCCTGACGCCGATTTTCGGGCAGTTCGACTACACCATGCTTGCCAGTCCCGAATTTTGGAGTATCGTCTTCACCTTCTTCTTCGTGGACTTTTTCGACACGGTGGGGACTCTGGTGGGCGTTTGCAACCGCAGCGGCCTGCTGGACAGAGAGGGCCGGCTTCCCAACGCCAGAGGCGCGCTTCTGGCCGATGCCCTTGGAACCGTGGCCGGAGCCGTATTGGGAACTTCAACTGTTACGTCCTACGTGGAAAGCGCCAGCGGCATCGCTCAGGGCGGGCGAACAGGGCTCACATCGGTGGTGACGGGCATCCTGTTCCTGCTTGCCATTTTCTTCAGCCCCCTGGTGGGAATCGTGCCGGCCAGCGCCACGGCGCCGGTGCTGGTGGTCGTTGGCGTCTACATGATGGCCGGTTTGCGGGACCTCAATTACGAGGACTGGACGGAGCTGGTTCCTTCCATGCTGGCGTTTTTCATGATGCCCCTGGGTTATGGAATCTCCGTGGGAATCGAGTTCGGCATCATCTCGTTTGTGCTGCTGAAGTTCTTCACGGGTAAAACGAAAGATGTAAGCCTTGTCATGTACGGCCTTGCCGCGCTGTTCATTCTGAAAGAGGCGTTTCTGTAGAGGGCCGGGGACGATATGATGGGAGAGGAAAGATGACTGCGACCATCGACAGGTTTCTGATGGAGGTGGAGGGCGAAGATGTGGCCTTTTTACGGGACGACGAATCCGACCGTTTCCCCGTCGTTTGCTGTGGAATGGCGAACGGTGAGGGAGGGTGGATCGTTCTTGGCGCGTCCTGTGAGAATGAAGAACTGACGATTGAGGGCGTCGCGGACATCGCGCAAATGGAGCGGCAGCTTCGGCTTCGTATGCGGGATCCGCAGGAAATCAGTTTCGACCCCGTTTTGTCTTTTCATCCCCTGGTGAGCGTCGATAAAAAACTGCTGGCCGCTCGCGTGGAGCCCGCAGAGTGGTGGAGACGTCCGGTTTATACGGGAGGGGACTGCGTGACGGGGTCCTGCCGTCGGGTAGAGGGAGTAGACGTGATCTCCGGGAGAGACGTGCGTTTTCGCCTGGCTCTTGACGCGCTGGAAACCCTGCGCGACGATATTCCCGTTCCAGGGCTGTCGATTTCCGACCTGGACGCCGAAGATGTCGCCTCCTTTCGAGAGGCCGTCCTGAAAAAACGACCGGAGTGGGGCAGTCTTCCCGAGAGCGAGTTTCTGAAACGGGCCCAGGTTCTGGACGATTCCGGGGAAGTGACCCGGGCGGGGCAGCTCCTTCTTGGGAAGAAAAACGGCGATGAATTAAAGAATAATAATGAATTAAAGAAAAAAGCGCCGGTTCGAATCACTCTGAAATCGGCAAATGAGGCGGAACATGAAGAAGAGGAAGAATTTTTCGAGACCTCCAACCTCTGGCGGGCCTGCAGAGAGCTGTTGCCCCGCCTTTGTGATTCCCTTTCAAAACCCTGCGAAGAAGCCGTGAGGGAGTGTTTTTTCAACGCGCTGATCCACGCCGAACACGACGCGGGAGGCATTGAGGCGAAACGGGATGTTTCCCGTATTGTCATTGCCAGCCCTGGGCTTTCCCGTTCCCACGGACGTGACGGGATCGAGTGCCGCAACTATCGGCTTCTGTGCATGATGAAGCTGGCGGGACTTGCCCGGGGCGAAGGGCGGGGCCTCAAAATTATTCGGGCCTTTGACGGAATGTTTCGCCTGCGAAGCGATGTACTGGAGCTTCGGACCGTTGCGGAACTTCCTCTGGAGATGGGGCCCCTTGCTCTGCTGCCTGCGGCCGCGCCGGAGGAAACGCCGGATGTTTCGACAAACGTATCCGAAAAACCGGTTCTCGGCTGGATGCCCATTCTGGAAAAAGAACAGGGTCGTTCCCTCGTGGAGGCATCCCGGGAGACTCTGCTCATTCCCGACCTGCTGAGGGTTCCGGATTATGGCCCTCAGGCCCTCGTGGCCGCATCCGAAGAAGAGGAAGAATCGGAAGAAGAAAAATCTGAAGGGAAAAATTTTGTTAAGGACGCTTCGATCATTGTTCCTGCGCCGGCGGAACCTGTCGCTGTGGAAGTTCCGGAGGAAAAAAGCGCAAAAGCTGAGGCGGAGCCCGTCGGGACAGAGGAATGCGTCTCTTTTGATACGAAGGAAACGGTGAAGAGCGAGACTCCCGAGGCCAAAACACCCCAGACTCCGGAGACTTCCGCCGGAGAGGAAGAAAAACAGAAATCTGTTCCGGCAGAGACCCCGCCCCTGGAAATTATCGAGGAAAAGCAGGAAGAGCCGCTCCTTTCGATTCCCGAGTCGATTCCGGAGGAAGAGTTGCCTCGCCCCCCCGAGAAGGTCCCTGTTTTCGGAGACGCGGCCCATGACCTGGAAGAATATATTTCTTCCCTGAAGAACGATCCCAAAAAACTTGCGGAGATCAATGGATTTACTCACGGAACTCAGGCAGAAGAAAAAGAACCCGAAGAGCCTGAGGCGCCGGCGAAAGCCGAAAAAACCGAAAAAATTGAGGAACCCGCGGAAACTGCGGAAACTGAAGAAACTGCAGAAGCGGAAGCGCCTGAAGAAACAGAGACAGTAAAAGTGCAGGAAACGGAAACGCCCGATAAAACGGACCCCGAAGAGCCTGCTTCGGAAGAAAAATCACCAGTGGAGGAAACTCCGCCGGAGAAGGAATCCGACAGCGAAGCTGAATATTCTCCCCTGGTGAATATGGTGCGGTCCACGCCCCGACTTCCTCCGGCGATTGTCCGGGACGCCATTGTGGAGCTCTGCAGCGAATATCGCGGTCTTAAGGAGCTGTCGTCGCTGTTGTCCCGCTCTCAATGCTCTCTGAGGCGGCATTATCTGACCGCAATGCTTCGAGATGGTGTGCTTGAAGCGGAACTTCCGGATAAACTCGGTTCTCCGGACCAGCGTTACCGGGTTCCTTCAGCGAAAAATCAGGTTCAGTGAAGCGAGAAAGGTGAGGAGGCAGATCACATTTTTAAAGGCTTTCTGGGGAATTTTTCCCGCCAGGATGAATCCCGCGAGAACTCCCAGCGCAATGGCGGGAATGGCGGCCACGTCCAGTTTCAGCGTTTGAAGGCTGATGCTCCCCAGAGAGACGAAAAGGGGGATCTTGGCCCAGTTCATGAAAAACGCGCAGACGGCTACCGTCCCCAAAAACTGAAATTTGTTGCGGCGGGACACGATCATATAGAGTGACACGATGGGTCCCGCCGCGTTAGCCAGGGAGGAGATCAGCCCGGTTGAAAAGCCAAAAAACGCTGAAATCGCAAGAGAAGGTTTTTCAGGTGGCGGCGCGTCGGAGGCGTTTTTTCCCTGGGTTCTTTTGCCCCAGGCCTCCGTCAAAAGGCTGATCAGAAGCAAAATCAATATCGCCCATCCAATGAGGAGTCCGAATGTTTTGTTGTCCACCGCCCGGACGATAAAGGAGGCCCCCCAGATCCCCAGCCCCACGAACAGGAGATAGGGGAAGCAGTAGTTGCGTTCCGCGTAACGCCGCCAGTGCCACACCGACATTATGTCCGCGATCATGTAAATGGGCAGCATGACTCCCACCGAGATTTTCGGGGGAAGGATCATGGCCATGAGGGGAACGGCGATGATGGTGGCGCCGGGGAGTCCCGCCTTGGCGAATCCCACGATGAAAACGGCCAGACAGAAAATTCCCCAGTCCGGCAGGGTCAGGTTCCACTGCCCCAGAGACAAAAAATTGAAAAGAAGATCGAAAAGAGAATTGAAGAAATGCATCGTCACCGTCGCTCCATTTCCTCAGGCCGTCCCGGTCACTCTTCCACCAGGAGCTTCGCGCCGCCGATAAGATATTCCATACCGGACCAGACGGTGAGGAACATGGCGCACCACATCAGAATCATACCCCCCGGCAGTTTCAGAATCAGCAGAATGATGGCAATGATCTGAAACACGGTCTTGATTTTGCCTCCCCGGGAGGCTGCGATCACAACCCCTTCGGCTGAGGCCACCAGTCGCAACCCCGTCACGACAAACTCCCGGGTGATGATAACCACCACAATCCAGGCCGGAATTCTCTGCAGTTCCACCAAAGCCACCATGGCGGCGATGACCAGCACCTTGTCCGCCAGAGGGTCGATGAATTTTCCAAGTGTTGTGACCAGCTTGTGCCGTCGGGCAATGTAGCCGTCCAGGGAGTCTGTCAGCGCCGCCACAATAAAAACGCCTGCGGCCAGGGCATCTCCGAGACTGGGTCTTTCCGCTCCCAGAAAAGAGAGAAATGGGAAAGGGGTTTTTATCCGGAGAGTGAGAAAGAGCAACACCAGCGGCGCCAGAAAAACGCGCACAAGACTGAGTGTATTGGGTAGATTCAAAGATTTCATTTTCACCTGACGCAAGCCTCCGCCATAATTTGAGTACACGATACAGGGGATATTCGCGCCCTGCAATTATAGCGTAAAAGAAATAAAAAGCACGTATGAGTTGCCCAAAAACCGCTGTCGTATTATTGACTTTAGGCCTTTTACTTCAGACTGGCATAAAAGAACGCTCATTTACCTGTTTTATGGAAAAATAAACTTATTGGTTCAGTCGCTAACAGGTAAATTTTGTTTTTTATGAATTATATGGTAATATAATTTTGATATTTAACGGGGCAGTGCTTTATAAGGAGCGCCTGTGGACGGAGATGAATATGAGACAATGGTGGATGTGAATGGAAAAGCGTACAAGGCTATGCTGGAAAGAAGACCGCTGAACGTCAGAGCTCTGTGGGGAAACGAAGAGGTTGGACTGGTGAGCGGAAGGGATATTTATACGGCATGCCGGGAGTTGGGTTGTGTGGTTTTGGCGGCCAACTGCCGTAATCCTCTGACGGCCAAAGGCGTGCTGCGAGCGGCCAAAAAACTGAATGCCGCCGTGGTTCTGGAGGTGGCAAAATCTGAAACGACGTACTGCTTCGGAAATTTTGAAAACATGCCTGCCTGGGCGGCCCGTTATTCCAAGGAGCTGGGCGACGGCATAATTTTTGCCATGCATGTGGACCACTACGGTATAAAAGGGGAGGCCGACTTCGTCAAAGCCGTGCCCAATATGCCGAAACTGGTGGCCGAGGGTTGGACTTCCATTGCTGTAGACGCCTCCCATCTTGACGATTATGAAAATTTGCGCGCCACCCGGGACGTGGCCATGAGTATTCCCGCCTACCTGGGGCTGGAGGTGGAGGTCGGCGAGATCAAGGGGCCGGGTGAACTTTCCACGGTGGAAGAGGCGCTTTTCTTCATTGGCGGGCTCAACGCCTGGGGGGTCTACCCCGATCTGCTGGCGATTTCCAACGGCTCCCAGCACGGAACCTATGACACTTCCAGCGGGCAGCAGGAGGGCATAGATTTGAACCGCACCATGGAGATCGCGGAGGCGATTCGGCCCTACGGCGCTTCCATCGCCCAGCACGGAATATCCGGAACGCCGATTCGAAAAGTGGAGGAATTTTATAAGTACGGCATCAACAAGGGCAACGTGGCAACGCTCTTTCAAAATGTCGTTTTCGGCGTTCGCATGGACCCGGAAACGGGCAACGCGGATACTTCCACGGGATCCTACGTCAAGGAAAGCGGCCGGGGCATCGAAGATTCCCTTTGGAACCGGATCGTTTCCTGGGCGGACGGAGAAAAACTGAGCCGGAAGAGCGGAGATTACAAGAAGGCCAATCTGCCCTTCGGCAAGGCCGTCATGGAGGCGCCCGACGAAATTGTGGAGCGTATCGTCGGCGAAACGGAGGAATGGGCGACCCGATTCATCAAAGCGATGAAGTCCGAGGGCAGCGCCGAGAAGGTCCTGGAGGTCATTGGACGCCGCTTCGACCACAATGCCGCACCGGACAGAAAACCCCTCAACCCGAGGGAAAACTATACGGCTGACAGGGCTCCGAACAAAAAGAAAACAAAGGGGAACTTCGACGACTGATTCAATAGTCCAAATATCCCTGAGAAGATGAATTTTTTCGTCTTCGGTTCAGAGAGCGTTTTTATTGTTGTTGTCCTCCGTAATGTCCTGGCGGCAGGAATGACGATGCCCTGAAGCCCGAACTTCGGGGCATTTTTGTATACCTTTTCTCGCAGACCGGAGCATTTTCGGCGCTTTATCCCCGGAAAACGGGTTCGAAGGCAAAATGCGGAAGGAGATTTTTTTTGTCATGAACGGGGCAAGAGGAAGTTTCGAAAAATACGCTGTGATCGTCATCGCGGATGATCTGACCGGCGCGGCGGACACGGGCATTCGATTTTCTTCGATCGTCGAGGACATGTGGCTGACCCCTTCCGGAGCCTCCTGTCTTCAGGAAGATTTTTTCGAAGAAGGACGGACGAAGGGACTGGCCGTCTTTACGGATTCGCGGCATTTTGGAGCCCGGGAAGCCCGCCGGGCCCTCAGAGGCGCTTTCGAGGACACGGGACTGAAGGGAGAAATCGTTTACAAAAAAGTCGATTCCACGCTGCGAGGTCAGGTCGGGGCAGAAGTTTCGGAAGTCCTTGCTCTCACAGGGAAAAAAATCGCCCTGATTGCCCCCACCAGTGTGGAGCAGGGGCGTACCGTGCGGAACGGACTTCTCTTTCTGCATGACGTCCCCGTGGCCGAGACGGAAGTGGGAAAAGACCCCCGAACTCCCTTAAAAACGTCGAATGTTGTGGATATTGTATCGGGGCCGGAAAAATTGCAGGCTCGCCTGTTGGACCTTTCAACACTGTCCCGAGAAAAAGAGGCCCTGGACGCTCTTCTTGACTCCTGGTCCTCGGACTCCCCCTGTCTGGTTGTCTGTGAGGCCGTCACCCGGGAAGATTTGAAGATCATCGCCGCGCTGGCGGCTCGGCCCGACTGTCTGCCCGTGGGGTCGGCGGGGCTGGCCCGGGAAGTCGTCGAACTTCTGTCTTCCCGAAAAAAAACGATGATCGATCGGCCGCGGTCGGGAACCTTCGCTGGCAGAAAACTCTGGTTTTGCGGAACCGCCGCCAGGGTGACCCGCGTCCAGGGGGATCGCCTGGCGGCGGAAACGGGGATGCCCGTGCTGACCCTGTCGGAAGAGGAAGTGAAAAACGGAGAACGACTTTCCCAATGGATCGAGGAGTCGCTTCGCGCTCTGAGAAAACCCGACGCCGAACTGCTGATTCGCGTGGGGGAAGAGCAGATGAACCCGACTGCGATTCTGGAGGCCATGCGGGTCATCGTCCGAAAATTGGCCTCCGGCGTTCGGATCGACAATTTTTTCCTTTCAGGAGGCGACACGGCCAACGTCGTCCTCTCGGAGCTGGAGCAATACCCCCTGAAGCTGGAAGAGGAGTTTTTACCCGGCCTGATCCATTCCCAAAACGTGCGGACCGGCCAGAACTTTTTCACGAAATCCGGCGGCTTCGGAGGCGATGAGGTCCTGCTTCATCTGCATCAATACCTTATGGAGCACTGAGCGCGGAGCCGCTCTGCTCCGCCGAACCCTTATTTTTGGAAAGGAACAGGAATTCTGATGGAAATATTCAGGCCTATTTTGGGCATCTCCATGGGAGACCCGGGAGGAATCGGTCCCGAAGTTGCGGTGAAAGCTCTTGACGATCCCGAAGTTCATAAATACGGGCGTCCTTTGATCGTGGGCGACGCGCGAATTGTGGAGGACGCGCTGCGCTTCTGCGATCTGAAGGAAAACCGAAAGGACGGAAGGCCGCCGCTTGAGCTGAACGTGGTCAAAAAGGTTGCGGACTGCGTTTTCGAGCCCAATATCGTCAACGTTTACGATCTGGAAAACATGCCTCTCGAAGAGCTTCGGCACAAAACGGTGACGGCCCTGCAGGGAAAGGTCTCCTTCGAGTACGTGGCGAAGGTGATTGAACTGGCCCTGAAAAAAGAGGTGGATGCCACGGTGACGGGCCCCATCAACAAAGCCGCGCTGAACCTGGGGGGCTGCCACTACTCCGGGCACACGGAAATTTACGCCGACCTGACGAAGACCCGAGACTACACGATGATGCTTGCGGACGGAAATTTTCGGGTTTCCCACGTTTCGACCCACGTTTCTCTGAGGACAGCCTGCGACAGGGTAAAAACAGCCCGGGTTCTGCGGGTCATCGAACTGACCTGGGACGCCCTGAAAAAAATGAAAGTCGAAAATCCCCGGATTGCGGTGGCGGGGCTCAATCCCCACTGCGGCGAAGGCGGACTTTTCGGAACGGAGGACGACGTGGAAATCCGCCCCGCCGTGGAGCAGGCCTGCGAAAAGGGCATGACCGTCGAGGGACCTCTGCCCGCGGACACGGTCTTCAGCAAAATGCTGGGGGGCATGTACGACGCCGTGGTCTGCATGTATCACGACCAGGGACACATTCCAACCAAGCTCGTGGGGTTCAAATACGACGAGAAAACCGGACAGTGGGGACAGCTCGCCGGCGTCAACATCACTTTGGGGCTGCCCATCGTCCGAACCTCCGTGGACCACGGAACGGCCTTCGGCAAGGCGGGAGAGGGACGGGCAAACCCCCAGTCCATGAAGGATGCCCTCCGCATGGCCGCTCAGCTCGTGGCTCAATAAAGCGCGGAAGTCCTGCTTCGGGCCTTTTACTTCAAATTTTATTTCAAATTGGTATCAACCGGGTATCAGCTGTTTTTCATCGTCATGGCCTTCATGAGGATTTCAGCGGCTTCCCCCCGGGTGACGGGCCGGGCGAGGGCGGACTCCATATTGGTTCCGAAAAGGCCGGGAACGCCCAGATTTTGCAGAATATCGGCGCTTCTGGCCTTTGTCGTTCTCTCGCTTTTCGAGGGGAAATCCCCCCATTCGAACGCGCGAAAGACCGCTTCGAGAAACTCCTGCCGCGTCACGGCTTTTGCCTTCCCCTCGATATTTTTCGTTTCATCCGGCTCCCGTTCGGCGAAGGTTCCGGAGGCCGCCCGGGCTCTTTTCAGTATGTCGAACATTTCGCCTCGCGCGACAGGCCTGTTCACGCCGAAAATCCCTTTAGCGGACGGATTGAGACGGGGAGGCACGATGGGGCGGAGCAGCCTGTGCAGGCTGGAAAGCTGGATTGCCCGGAAAAAGGGATGTTTCGACGAAACGTCCGAGTAGTTGCTGAGAGACAGAACGACGCCAGCCTCCAAAAGAGTCCGCTGGACCCTCACGGGAGGAACCTCCCGAAGCGGCAGGCCGTCCCGCAGAGAAAGGGCTGCCAGCGCCCCCGCCGCCTGTCCCACCATCATGCAGATGGGCTGAACCCGCAGAGCGCCGGAAACCAGCCGCGTCATCGAAAGATTTTTTTCAGCGGCGAGAAGCCCCTCGACGTTTTTCGGAATCAGAATGCGCAGGGGAACCTGAAAAGGATTGCGGGGACGATTCAGCTCGATGGAGGCGGTTCTTTCGTTCAGGTTTCGTTCCATGTGAGCATCCTCGTTGGCGCCGTGCAGGTCCAGTCCATATCGGCCGATGGCGATGGCGTCCTCAAATTCGTGGCTTTGTCCGTCCAGATAGTTCTGAGAGTTGTAAAAAAGCTCCTCTGACGTCAGCGTGTGATCTCCAATGACCCTCCGCGACTCCCGAACGTAGGGGATGGGGGGCATACGACGGGCGATTTCCCGCCATTCCTCCGGCAACTCGCCGGCGGCGGGCGGAAGAGCGGCGGCGTTGTATTCGTCGTTGGCCACGGACCAGGGCTCTCCAAGTTCGTTTTGAATGTAATAAATAAAATGAAGCGTTCTGAGAAAAGCCTCTTTTTCCATCTGAGCGCGAATTTTTTCGTCCTCCAGATAGGCCACCGGCAGACCAGGGATTGTTTTGATCACGTGACCCGGATAATCGTTACCCCAGTTGACGCTGGTTTTTGTGATGAATTTCCAGTTTTTGCGCTGTCCGTCGTAGTTCTGAGGCGTGGAGGAATCGGGGAGGCCGCGGTAGGCGTTGTGGGTGACGAAATCCACAGGAAGCCGGACGGGATAGGTTCCCTGAAAGGTGCCTCCCTTCGCGGTGACGTAGCGTTCATAGATTTTTCTGGCTTCCGGATAGCCGGGCAGGGGCGTGGTGACACGAAGACTGCCGGGAATGCCCCGGGGGTAACGCTGAATGATGGTGATCCAGGTGATGTCCTGAATGACGGCCTTCGGATCGATGGAAGGCGTGGCGGAGTTTCCGGCCCGATACCCGGCGCCTGCCAGAGGTAAAATATCTCCGTATTCCGTGGCGTCGATCAGCACGCGGCACCTGATTTCCCGCTCTGTCCCGTTCCGGTCCGTGATCGTGACGCCTGTGATTCTGTTTCCCTGCCGCTCCACCCGCGTCACTTTGGTTCGCAGAAGAATATCGAGAGGCCCGGGGCTCGCGGCGCGGATTTCATCCGCCATTTCAAAAAGAACGCGCTGTCCCGTCGAGGGTTCGAATGCGATATTTTTCGCGTTCCAGTAACAGGTGGCCATGGATTTGCCCAGTCGGTCGTAATGACGTTTTATCCGGGCGATGAAATGACGGTACAGCCCGCTGCGCAAAGGGCTCAGGTCGTCCATGGTGGAGACGCCCGCGGCGGTGGCCTGACCGCCGATCCAGTCGCCAGGTTCTGCCACCAGAACCCCCGCTCCCAGTTTTGCCGCCTGAAGAGCGGCCGCCATGCCGCTTATCCCGCCTCCGGCCACGATCACATCGTAAGCTGTGGCGTCAGCCTCCGCGACGTCCGGTCGTTCTGACAAAAACAGAAATAAAAACGAGAATAAGAATGAAAAAAATATCCCTGCTCTCATCCATCGTCGAGACACCTGAAGATCTTCTCCTTATATAAAATAAAAATTTGCTCCCGATTTTGTGAGTACAGCCTAAACAGTGTCTGCGTTCTTTTAGTTATTCTATCAGAAATAATGGCCGGACATAAAAAAGCCGTTCACGGAGTGAACGGCCGGCTCGGGTATAAAACGGTTCGGGAATCAACAGCAGGGATTCTCTTTGAAAACAGCCGCCTTTGCGCCGCAGATAGGGCAGACGTCGGGGGCGCGGCCCTCGTGGACGTAGCCGCAGACGGGGCAGAGATACCAGCTGGAGTCCCTGCCTTTCAAAGAAGCGATGTTGTCGATGGCCTGTTTATAAAGGGCGGCATGAACTTTTTCGGCCTCGTTGGCCATGTGAAAACTTCTGCGAGCCTTAGCGTCGTTTTCCTCCTCGGCGTCTTCGATGAATCCAGGGTACATGGTGGTGAACTCGTAAGTTTCACCCTCCAGCGCCGCCTGCAGATTGGCCGCCGTGTCCTTCACCCCGTCCATGGCGCGGAAATGGGAATGGGCGTGAAGCGTCTCCGCCGAGGCGATGGCGCGAAACATTTTTGCAACTCCAGGATACCCCTCCCTGTCTGCCTGTTCCGCAAACGCCAGGTATTTTCTGTTTGCCTGAGACTCTCCGGCAAACCCCTCTGCCAGATTTTTCATTGTCTTTGAAGCCATTGAAAACCCCTCCAAAACGTAAAATAAGAAGTAATAAAAGTAATATCTGTCACTGCAAGAAAAGGCTAATCAATAAACAACAAAAAGTCAAGAGTTTAATTATCAAATGTATGTTATTATCAAATAGCTATGTATATTGATGTGATTCTTCATTCAGAAAACAGGTTCCGAAAAATATTTTTATATATTTCCTGAGAATAACACTTGACGATCTTTCTTTTCGACTCTATACTGCGTACCTGATTTATCAGAACAGCTATCAGTAGCAGGTACTAAATTGGGGGCGTTTGAGATCAGGTCTGATAAGAAATATCGTCAGGATCGTCTGGTTGGACTGCTGAACAACAATCCGATGGCTACGGATGAAGAGCTTGCCTCGCTGCTGGCGGTAAGCGTGAGCACCGTGCGTCTGGATCGCGCCCTCATGGGGATTCCCGAATTGCGCGAGCGCGTTCGCCGTATGGCCCAGGAGGCGAGCAGCAAACTGCGTTCCCTCAGTCGCAGCGAAATCGTCGGGGATCTTCTGGAACTGGAACCCAATCGCTGGGCTCTTTCAGTGCTGCGTACCACGCGGGATATGGCTTTTCGTTTCACGGACGTGCTGTGGGACCATTATATTTACGCGCAGGCGAGTTCCATCGCGGTGGCCGTCGTCGAAGCGGGACTGGTCATTATCGATTCAATGCGGGGCTCCTACAAGGGACATGCCAAAGTGGGCGACGTTCTGGTGGCCAGAGCCAAGGTGGGAGTCAGCAGGAAAGGGCGTTATATCGTCAGCGTACGAACCCGCGTCGGAGAGAAGGAAATTTTTGTCGGACGTTTCATCACCGAGGTTCTGGACGCGAAACTGACGTGATTTGGGGCCTCCGCGGATATGCGAGGGGATTTCTGCATGGAGAGTTCAATGGAGAGTTTATATGGAGAGATTATATAAATGAAAAAACTGACCATAGCCCTGGACGCCATGGGCGGCGATCACGCGCCGAAAGAAATCTGCAGGGGAGCGGTTCTGGCCTGCAGAGAACATCCGGACCTGGAGATTATTCTGACAGGCGACGAGGAAAAAATAAAACCCTGTTTGAGCGGGGCTTCTCCGGATCTTCTGAGCAGACTGCGAATTGTGCATACCACGGAAATCGTGGGGATGGACGAGCAGCCAACCATGGCCATTCGCAGGAAGCACGATTCGAGCATGAGGGTGGCCATGGAAATGGTGCGGGGAGGGGAGGCCCAGGGGTGTCTTTCCGCCGGCAATACGGGGGCGATCGTCGCCGGCGGCGTCCTTGTGGTGGGGCGTCTGCCCACCATCGACCGCCCGGCGCTGGGCGTTCCCCTGCCCACGATACGCCGCTGGACGTTTCTTCTGGACGTGGGAGCTTCGGTGCGGTCGAAACCTCTGAACCTCGTTCAGTACGCTCAAATGGGGAATGTTTACTCCAAAAAAATACTGGGAGTGGCGGAGCCGGAGATTGCGCTGCTTTCCAACGGCACCGAGGAAATCAAAGGAGACGACGTCATTGCCGAGGCGCGCGAGATGCTGCTGCAGAGCTCTCTGAACTTCAAGGGTTACGTCGAAGGGGACGACGTTCCCTGGGGGCGGGCTGACGTTGTGGTGTGCGACGGTTTTACGGGCAACGTGATCCTGAAGTTCGGAGAAGGGCTGATGCAGGGAGCCCGGTCGATTATCGAAGAGGAGATGGGACATCGCTTCATGCCCAAAGTGGGGATGCTTTTTATGATTCCCATGGTGCGCGCTCTCTGGTCCCGTTTCAACTACGAAAAATATGGCGGCACGCCCCTGCTCGGAGTCAGAGGGACGGTCATAAAGGCTCATGGACGTTCGAAGGCTCCCGCCATTTTGGGAGCGCTTTCCGCCGCCCGGAACTTTATCATTAAAGACGGAGTAGGGCAGATTCGCGAAGAACTCGAGTGAAGTATGGGGTGAACAAAATGGAACAGAGAACACGGATGCAGCATAATCGCGTGTGCAAACTTTTGGGCACGCAATATCCTCTTCTGCAGGGGGCGATGGCCTGGGTCGCCGACGCCGTGCTGGCCGCGGCTGTCAGCAATGGCGGCGGACTTGGGATCATCGCGGCGGGAAACATGCCTCCGGAGGCGCTGGAAGAGGAAATTTCGAAGGTTCGAAAACTGACGGATCGCGCCTTTGGGCTCAATATCATGTTGATGTCCCCGACGGCTGACAGCGTGCTGGAGCTGGCCGCCAGAGAAAAAGTGCCGGTGGTGACCACCGGAGCGGGGATTCCCGGCAGGGTTCTGCAGCGTCTGAAACCGTTGGGAATCGTCGTCATTCCCGTAGTTGCATCCGTTGCTCAGGCCAAACGCGTGGAAAAGCAGGGTGCGGACGCGGTCATTGCGGAAGGGATGGAGGCCGGAGGGCATATCGGAGAACTGACCACGATGGTTCTGGTGCCCCAGGTGGCCGCGGCTCTCCGGATTCCCGTCATCGCGGCAGGGGGGATTGCCGACGGGCACGGCGTGGCGGCGGCTTTTGCCCTTGGAGCCGAAGGAGTGCAGCTGGGCACGCGTTTTCTCTGTTGCGAGGAGTGTACGGTTCACACGAATTACAAGAAAGCGGTCATCGCGGCCCGGGACCGCAGCACGGTGATCACAGGGGCCAGCACGGGCCATCCCGTCCGATGCCTGAACAACAGGCTGACGGCTGAATTCGCCAGGCTGGAGGCGGAACGGGCTCCCAAAGAGGAGATCGAGCGTCTGGGAACCGGAAAACTGCGGAGCGCCGTCGTCGAGGGCGATGTGGAGTGGGGCTCGATGATGGCCGGTCAGTCGGCCGGCATGGTAAACTCTGTTTTGCCCGCCGCGCAGATTGTGGAAAGTCTGTTTACGGAGGCGACCGAAGTATTGGACCGGATAACCGGCGAAGGAGAGAAGTTGAATTGAAGTACGCATTTTGTTTTCCCGGGCAGGGAGCGCAGGAGGTCGGTATGGGCAAGGCCCTGTACGAGTCTTTTTCCTCCGCGAGGGATATTTTCGACGAGGCGGATGACGCTTTGTCCTTTCATATCACCCGGACTATTTTCGAGGGGCCGGATGAGGAACTGAAACGGACAGCCATCACGCAGCCCGCGATTATGACGGTGAGCGTCGCCGCTTTTCGCGTTTTGGAAAAAGAAATGGGCGTGAAGCCGGAACCCGCTTTTGTCGCGGGGCACAGCCTGGGGGAATACACGGCGCTGGTGGCCGCCGATGTGCTGCCCTTTCGGGATGCGGCGGATCTTGTGCATAAGCGGGGGACCTGGATGCAGGAGGCGGCCCCTGAAGGCGTGGGAGCCATGGCCGCCATCATGGGACTGGACGCGGACTCAGTCATCGCGGCCTGCGCCTCCGTAGCCCCCCAGATGGAATGTCAGGCGGCGAACTTCAACGCGCCGGGACAGATCGTCATTTCCGGGCGGGCCGACTTCGTGGAAAAGGCCATCGCCGTCATGAAGGAAAAGGGAGCGAAAAAAGCGGTTATGCTCAACGTCAGCGCCCCCTTTCACAGCCGCCTGATGATGCCCGCCGCCGAAAAATTGAGGGCGCAGTTTGAAACTTACGAATGGAAAAAACCACAGTGGCCGATCATCTGCAATGTCAGCGCAACGCCCCTTTCGTCGGCGGAGTCGCTTCGACGGGCTCTTTTCGAACAGACCTACAGTCCGGTTCGCTGGGCGGATTCCGTAATTAAAATGGCGGATGAGGGCGTGGACACCTTTCTTGAACTGGGTCCCGGCGAGGTTCTGTCGGGCCTGAATAAACGCTGTCGGAAGGGCCTTGCTCTCATGGCGGCGGGAACTCCCGAAAAGCTGGAGGAGATGGCGAAAGTTCTGGTGAGTGGGCAATGACGGAGGTCGGGGATCGCAGGCTGGCGCTGGTCACCGGCGCGGGTCGGGGCATTGGCCGCGCGGTGGCTCTGGAGCTTGGAAAACGGGGATTCGATATTGCCGTCAATTATCGCAGCAGCGCGGCCGCGGCCGAAGAACTCTGCGAGCGGCTGAGCGCCGGGGGAGTTCGGGCAAAGGCCTTCAAAGCCGACGTTTCTCAGGGAGAGGAAGTCTTGGCTCTTTTCAGGGCCATTGAGAAAACGATGGGCCCCGTGCAGGTTCTTATCAACAATGCGGGCATTACCCGCGACAATTTACTGATGCGGATGAAGCCGGAGGAGTGGAACGACGTCATAGCCGCCAACCTGAACTCGGTTTTTTTCTGCACGAAAGAAGCGCTGCGCGGGATGGTGAAGGCCCGCTGGGGCCGTATCGTCAGCATCTCCTCGGTGGTGGGTCTCACGGGCAACGCGGGGCAGGCGAATTACAGCGCCGCCAAGGCGGGCATTATCGGATTCATGAAGTCCGTGGCGCGGGAATACGCCGCCCGTGGAATCACAGCGAATGTCGTCGCTCCCGGTTTTATCGACACAGATATGACGGGGGCGCTGAAGGAAAACGTCCGGTCCGCCATGTTGGGGCAAATTCCCGCCGGCCGTGCGGGTTCTCCGAAAGACGTCGCCGGAGCCGTGGCCTTTTTTGCGTCGGATGAAAGCGAATATCTGACGGGTCAGGTTTTGGCTGTTGACGGCGGGATGACTATGTGTTAAGGATATATACGTTGGGGGAGGGGGTGAGTTTATGAAGAAAGAAGATGTTCTTCCAAGACTTAAAGAAATTATTGTGGATCGCCTTGATGTCGAAGAGGACCAGATCGTCCCTGAAGCGTCTTTCGTCGAAGATCTCGGCGCGGATTCGCTGGATATCGTGGAGCTGATCATGGGAATCGAAGAGGAATTCGATATCGAAATTCCGGACGAAGACGCAGAGAAGCTGACCTCCGTTGGCGAAGCGATGAACTACACTCTGAGTAAAATCGGACTGGACGAATAAGGGTTTTGCCGAACTGAGCGCAGGGGGGAGGAAACGAACCTCCCCTCTGTTTTTGAAAATTTTTAAAATCAGGATAATTTCGCGCATCACGCTGCCTGCTATTGCACGTTGCTGTTGATATAAAGAAAAAGAGAAAAAGCATAAAAGCATAAAAGCATAAAAGGTTTTGCACCGGGGAGTGACACAGGCAAATGAGAAGAGTAGTTGTTACGGGATTGGGGCTTGTGAGCCCCATAGCCACCGGGAAGGACGCCTACTGGAAGGCTCTCAGGGAAAGAAAAAACGGAATCGGTCCGATCACCACCTTCGACCTTGGAGACTGTCCTGTTACATTTGGCGCAGAGGTGAAGGATTTCGACCCGACCCTGTGGATGGAGGGAAAAGAGGCCAGACGCTCCGACCGGGTGATCCAATTTGCGGTCAGCGCCGCCGGCATGGCCGTAGAGGATGCGCATCTGGACACGACCACTCTGGATCCCTATAAATTTGGAGTCTATATCGGCAGCGGTCAGGGCGGCATAGAAACGTCGTTCAACAACTTCCGGACGATGATGGAAAAAGGATCCAAACGTGTCAGCCCCTACTTCATTCCGATGATGATCAGCAATATGTCCACGGCCTACGTCGCCATAAGATTCAAGGCAAAGGGGCCGAATCTTTGTGTGGTCACGGCCTGCGCCACGTCGCTTCACAGCATGGGAGAGGCCTACCACGCCATCGTTCGCGAGGATGCCGACGTCATTCTGGCGGGAGGAACCGAAGCCGCCCTGCGGGGCATCAGCATTGCGGGGTTCGCCTCCATGAAAGCGCTTTCCACGCGTCTGGATTCCCCCGAAACGGCCAGCCGCCCCTTCGACCTCAATCGCGACGGTTTTGTCATGGGAGAAGGCGCGGGGGTGCTGGTACTGGAGGAACTGGAACACGCAAAAGCCAGGGGGGCGCATATCTATGCGGAATTTGTGGGATACGGCACCTCCTGCGACGCGGGGCATATCACCGCTCCTGACGAGGACGCGGCCGGGGCGATTTACGCCACAAAACGCGCGCTTCAAATGGCGGGATGGAAACCCGAAGATGTCGATCACATCAATGCCCACGGCACATCCACGCCCCTCAACGACAAGACCGAGGCCCTGATGATCAATACCATCTTTGGCGCCCACACGAAAAAACTGCCGGTTACGTCCACGAAGTCCATGATCGGACATTGTCTGGGAGCGGCGGGGGCGCTGGAGACCATCGCGGCGCTTCAGGCCATCGAAGAGGGCTTTGTGCATCCCACGCTGAATTATGAAACCCCGGATCCCGCCTGCGATGTGAATATCGTAACGGGCGAAGGCCTGAAAAAACCGATCGAAAGGGTTTTGGTCAACAATTTTGGTTTTGGCGGACATAATGGAGTCCTCGCCTTTCAGAAATACCACGCATCCTGAAGACGTCGCGGAACCGGAGGGACGTGAACGCGCATTGCGTTTTCTCCAGGAAAAACTGGGATATTTTTTTCGTGACAGAGAGCTTTTGTACACGGCTCTCTGTCACGCTTCGTATGCCAACGAGCAGGGCTTCGCAAAAAGCAATGAACGCCTTGAATTTCTGGGGGATTCCGTTTTGGGAATGATAACGGCCCATGTCCTCTACGAGTCGTATCCCGACGCCACGGAGGGCGAATTGTCGGCCTTCAGAGTCGACGTCGTCTGTCGGGACGCTTTGGTGGGCTGGGCCTCCGCTCTGAATCTCGCCGACGTCCTTTTGAGGGGGAAATCCCTGAAAGGGGACATGCCTCCCTCCCTCCTGTCCGACGCCATGGAAGCGATTCTTGGAGCCGTCTACCTGGACGGGGGATTTGAGGCCGCGTTTCTCGTCGTCAGGCGCTACCTCACGGTGTTGCACGGAGACTCCGTCGCGCCGGGAAGTCAGGACGCGAAATCCGGGCTTCAGACTTTTTTGCAGGCTCAGGATTTGGGGCTGCCGAAGTACGAGGTGGTTTCGGTGAAAGGCCCCTCCCACTCCCCACGGTTCTCTGTGCGGGTCAGCGCCGCAGGAAGGTCCTGGAGCGCCGAAGGGAAAAGCCGCAAATCCGCGGAACTGGAGGGCGCCGCTCTGGCTCTGGCCGAACTTTGTCCCGAAAAATTACGGATGAAAGACGAAAAAGAGGAGAAAGACGAAAAAGGGGGAGAAGACCTTTGCGAACCCTGAAAAAAATTTTCTCCGTATTGCTGATGTGGAGTTTTCTCTCCTCCGCGGCCTGGGGGGAGGGAAGCCTGGAGGTTACGGTGACGTCCCCCTGGCTGGCTTTGCTGGCGAATTTTATCGGCGGAGTGAACGTGAAGGTTACGGCCATCCAGGAGTGGAATGACGACGGAGAACTGGTCCGCCGGATACGGGCCCGCAACCTTCAGTCGCTGCCCTCCGAAATTCTGCTCATGGCCTTCGATTTTCGCGACGCCAAAGGGCTGGGCCTGCCCTTCGAACGATATCCCAACTATCGGCCTCTGTACACCGAGCTGCCTCTGGGGGAGGATAAAATCGACGCTTCCCTTTCCGACCCTTCCGTGGTTCCCTTTGTTTCCCAGCGCGTTCTGACGATACTGGCCGACTGGGATCCCGGCAATTATCCCTACTATCAGCGGCGTCTGGCGGAGCTGCAGGCGCGCCTCTACAGCTCCATCCTCGCGGGGCGGCAGATGCTCAGGGATCAGTCGATTTACGACCTCACGGGACACACCACGGCGCTTTTGCAGGCGGTGGGGTGCAAACTGACCCGTCCTTCTTCCGAAGAGTGGGCCTTATGGAGTCAGTGGAGGGAAATGTCCCATCTCATGGAAACGGTGTCTTTGCTGGCCGAAAAAAAATTCGTGGTGGCGGTGGACTATTCCACCCCCAAGGCGATACGCACTTCTCTGGCCCAAAATCCGGCCGTTTTTCTTTTTACCCGCCCCAAAATCGACCAGGATTATCCGGCCTTTCTTCACGACCAGTATCTTTCTCTCTGGAGTAAAATAACCTCCCGCCCCCTGCCGGTCAGAACCCAGCGGCGGTAAAAACGCCCCCCGCGCGGAGAACGTCCAAAGGCTCCGCGGCGGACGAAAAGTTTCCGCATTTTGCCTTTCCCCCGTTTTGTTTTTCCCTTATTTTATTTTTCCTTTTCGCATCGGACTGCAGCTTTAAGTGTATTGATACCAATTTGAAATAAAAGGCCTAAAGTTAGAATAGCTAAAAGCAGTGATATTCAAACATTAGCTTCTTCATTAACGCTCGGTTGAAAGCAAATTGGTATGAATCATGAATCGCAGGCTCTGTAGAAGTATAAAAATGGTATGATTTTATCAACTGTGTGGGAGGTGCGTAAAATGATCCTGTCGGTAGGATGCGATCATGCGGGTTTTATATTGAAAACGGCGGTGACGGACTTCCTCAGAAACAAAGGTGAAATTCTGGATCGCGGGATTCTCGCGGAGGAACCGTCCGACTATCCGGATCAGGCTCTGAAGGTGGCCGCGGATGTTTCGGAAGGCAGGGCGGCTCTCGGCGTCCTCATGTGCGGGACGGGAGTGGGGATGGCCGTAGCCGCCAACAAAGTCAGAGGTATTCGGGCGGGGGTCTGCAACGACGTGGAAAGCGCGCGCCTTGGAAAAGCCCACAATAATCTCAACGTCCTGACCATGGGAGGGCGCGTCATCTCTCCGGAGCAGGTCGCGCCCGTTCTGGAGGCCTGGCTCTCCACACCCTTCGAGGGCGGTCGGCATTTGGTGCGGATCAATAAAATCGCCGCGGCGGAAACCTCCATCCTCTCCGCGGAAACTCCGGGAAGGGGACGGGTTGTCGTGTTCAACCATCCTCTTGTGCAGCACAAGGTCAGTATCATCCGGGACAAAAATACCAGCGTAAAGGAGTTTCGCGAGCTGGTGCAGGAAATCGCCGGTCTGATGGTCTATGAAATCACGCGCAATCTCTCGCTGACGGAGACGGAAGTGGAGACCCCCGTGGCTCTCACGAAAGCCTGGGCCCTTACGGGGAAAAAACTGGCGGTGGTTCCCGTTCTGCGTGCGGGACTGGGCATGGTGGACGGCATTTTGCAGCTCGTTCCCAACGCGAAGGTGGGACACATCGGTCTGTACAGGGACCCTGAAACGCTGAACCCCGTGGAGTATTACTGCAAGCTGCCTCCGGACATCGGCGAGCGTGAGGTGTTCGTTCTGGATCCCATGCTGGCCACGGGAGGTTCCGCTTCGGCCGCCATCTCCCTGATCCGGGCAAGAGGCGGACAGAAGGTTTCTCTCGTGTGCCTGATTGCCGCGCCCGAGGGCATCAAAAAAGTCCATGAAATTCACCCGGAAACCGACATTTTTATTGCCGCCCTGGACAGTCGCCTCAACGATCACGGTTATATCGTACCGGGACTGGGTGACGCGGGAGACCGGCTGTTCGGAACGAAGTAGGCCGGGCGAAATGAGTTTGCAGTGGGTTTTGACGGGACTGTTCGGCTTTTTTTGGGGAGGGTTCGTCACCCCGATCTCCATCAGGCTGGCCCGCGCCTACCATATTATGGATTTGCCCGACCCTCGAAAGATACATAAGGTTCAAACTCCGCGGGGAGCCGGTCTGGGGTTGTGGGCCGGTTATCTTTTGTGGGCCCTTTATTTCGTGTCCGATTTCGCTCTGATAAAATACACGGCTGCGGGAGCGTCGATTGTGTTTTTTTGCGGCTACCTGGACGACATGAAGTCCATGAGCCCTTTTTTGCGCCTTGGAGTTCATCTGTGCGCCGCCGCCATCGTGCTTTGGCCTCTGCGGCTGCCCTTTCTCACGGCGGGGCTCTGTTTTTTCTGGATAACGGGAATGACCAGCGCCTATAACCTGATTGATGGGGTCAATGGTCTTTGTATCTCGCTTTTTATCGCATCGGGCGTGGCGCTTTGCTGCGTCGACAGTGGAGCGGCCCTGTTCGGCGTTGCGGGCTCCGCCATGGCGGTGGGGGTGCTGTGCTGGAATTTCCCCACGGCGCGGACTTTTCTGGGGGATGGCGGCAGCACGCTTCTTGGTTTTTTATTTTCCTGTCATCTGGTGGTTTTTTGCGCCCCCGTCCTGGGCAGGGCGAGACTCCATGAGCTTATTCTGCTGCTTCTGCTGTTCGGGGGAGTTCCCGTTCTGGACACGCTGATTGCCTTCAGCCGGAGAATTCTGAAGGGAAAATCGCCTTTCTACCCCGACAGGGGACATCTTCATCATCATCTGATGACGCTGACTCAGTCGCCCTGGGGGGCCGTGTCGTGTCTTTTGCTGCTGCACTCGCTTCTCCTGGCCGCCGGAGTGACGGTGTACGTTCGAATGTATGGAGCGGGGGCGTAATTTTATGGGGGAAAGGCCTGCTTTGCTCTGCGTGCTGGGAACCCGGCCCGAGGCCATCAAAATGGCGCCTCTCATTCTGAAGCTGAAGGAGACGTCCCGTTTTGTCGTCCGGATCCTGGCCAGCGGGCAGCATACCGATATGCTGTATCAGGCTCTGGAGGATTTCGGAATTTGCGCGGACGCGGACCTGAACGTCATGAAGGACCGCCAGACCCTGGACCATATCACCTCCGCCGTACTGGAGGGGGTGGGGACGTTTCTGGACGCGAACCCTCAGGACATGCTTCTGGTCCACGGCGACACGACCACGACCCTGAGCGCCGCGCTGGCCGGTTTTTACAGAAAAATTCCAATCGCCCACGTGGAGGCGGGACTGCGCAGCCGCAACATGGACTGCCCCTTTCCGGAGGAGGCCAACCGCGTTCTCGTGGACAGAATCGCGACGCTTTACTTCGCTCCCACCCGGCAGTCGGCGGACAATCTGACGGCGGAAGGCGTGGCGGCGGATCGGGTGTTCCTCACGGGCAACACGGTGATCGATGCGCTTTTTTGGACGCTGGAGCGCCGGGAAGAAACGACGATTCTGCGTGAAATCCCAAAAGACGCGTCTCTTGTCCTGATGACCGCTCACAGGCGGGAATCCTGGGGAGTTCCCCTGAGCCGGATCTGCGGAGCGGTGAGCGATCTTCTGAAAGAACACGACGACCTGTGGTTTCTGATCCCGCTGCACAAAAATCCCGTGGTTCGGGAAGTGATAAAAAAGGAACTGGGAGACTGCCCGAGGGTGATTTTCACAGAACCCCTGCGTTATCCCGATTTTGTCGCGGCCATGAACCGCAGTCTTTTTATCATGAGCGACAGCGGCGGCATTCAGGAGGAAGCCTCGGCCCTGAGAAAGCCCGTGCTGATTCTGCGGGAGCTTTCCGAGCGTCCCGAGGCCCTGACGGCGGGGACGGGACGACTTGTGGGCACAAAACGGGAGCGCATCGGAGAGGAGGCGTCGCGTCTTTTGAACGATCCCTCCTGGCTGGCGTCCTTTTCGGAGCGGGGGATGCCCTTTGGCGACGGAACCGCCTCGGAGCGAATCCTGGAGGTCATCGAAAAATATTTTGATAATTATTTTGCCGGAAGCAGACATGGATGCAGGTAATGAACGTTTTAAAAAAACATCGGAGATGATGGTATGGAGGTAATGAGGATATTGGGCGGGGTTCCCCTGCGGGGGACGATCAGAACTCAGGGCGCCAAGAACGCGGCCCTGCCGGTGATGGCCGCCTGTCTTCTTCTGAAGGGACGCCGAATGACCCTGGACAACGTTCCGGCTTTGCAGGATGTGGAAACGATGGTGGAACTGCTGAAAATTCTGGGGGTCGAGACGACGCGGGAGGGTCGCAGCGTGGTTTTCGACGTTCCGGAAACGGTGAACTGGGAGGCGCCGGAAAATCTGGTTCGCAGGATGAGAGCCTCCTCTCTGGTGCTGGGGCCGCTTCTGGCCCGGTGCGGACGCGCGGTTCTGCCCCTGCCCGGGGGATGTTCCATCGGCAGCCGGCCCATCGACCTTCATCTGAAGGGGCTTTCTCAGATGGGGGCGAAAATCGAGATCAAAAACGGTTTTGTTCACGCCCAGGTGGATCGCCTGAGAGGACGGAGGATTTATCTGGATTTTCCCTCGGTGGGGGCCACGGAGAACCTGATGATGGCCGCCGTTTTCGCCAGAGGAGAAACGATTCTCGAAAACACGGCCCGTGAGCCGGAGATCGAAAACCTGGCGGAGGCTCTGAGGGAGATGGGCGTCCAGATCGACATGGAGGGAACGGGCTGCGTTCGCGTTCGAGGGGTCGAGGACCTGCGGGACTGCAGGGTGCGGGTCATTCCCGACCGGATAGAGGCCTGCACCTATATTTTGGGAGGGGTGATGACGGGCGGGGAGATCTCCGTGGAGGACATCATTCCCGAACACATCGACTCCCTGCTGGCGAAACTGGAGGAGGCCGGAGTCTCCTTTTCCGTAAAGGACAATACCGTCGTCATCCATCCCGTCAAAAAGCTGAGGCCGGTTTCGATTCGAACGATGCCTTTTCCGGGGTTCCCCACGGATCTGCAGCCCCAGATGGTGGCGGCTCTGGCGCTTTCCAGCGGGGTGAGCATGATCGAGGAAAGCGTTTTTCAGTCGCGTTTTCTGTACGCCGGGGAGCTCAACCGCATGGGAGCGAACATCGAAATACGGGGAGACACCGCCGTCGTCCGGGGAGTTGACGCCCTGGACGGAGCTTCCGTGAGAGCCACCGACCTTCGAGCCGGAGCGGCTCTTATCCTGGCGGGGCTGGCGGCCGGAGGGGAGACCTGCATCGAACAGATGGAGCACGTTTTTCGAGGTTACGAACGAATCGACGAAAAATTGAGATCTCTGGGAGCTCGAGTGACCATCGAGGCCCGTCCGGACGTGAAATGACGGACCGGACGAATGTGGTAAAAACCGTTGCGGAAAAACCCGCGACGCCCGACCTTTCCGGGATAGAGGTGCTGGCTTTCGTTGGGGCGGCGGGGACGGGCAAGAGCCAGAGGGCGTCCCAGGTCGCCCGTCAGTATGGAATCGACTTCGTCGTGGACGATGGGCTGGTGGTGTCAAAAGGGCAGATCATGGCGGGCAAGAGCGCCAAATCCGAAAAAAATATGGTGCGGGCCATTCGCCGGGCACTGTTCGAGTACACGCCTCATCGCATGGAAGTCGTGACCTTTCTGGCTTCCCGGGGGGCGTGCAAAGTTATGGTCATCGCCACCTCCGTCTCCATGATGGAAAAAATCGTGAAGAAGCTGGGACTGCCTTCTCCCTGGAAAATTCTGAATATCACCGACGTGGCCACCACAGAGGAGATCAGCAACGCGCTGAGGGAGCGGCGGGAGAAGAAACAGCACGTGGTTCCGGTTTCCCGCACCCAGATTCAGCGCAGGTTTGCGGGGAAGCTCGTGAGCCAGCTGAAGGACCTCTTTAAATCCAGAGACCGTCAGGACGACAGCCGCACGGTGGTGAAACCCCCTTTCAGCTTCGACGGGAGGGTGACCATTGAGGAGGCGGCCATTGTGGCCATGGTTCGGCGTCTGGCCGTCATGGGAAACCATATCCTTCAGGTGAAGGAGCTGGACATCGTTCCCGAGGGGGACGACCTGAACGTGAAACTCGTCGTGGATATAAAACTGGGGGATAAAAACGCGTTTTCCATCGGCCGTCTGCTTCAGAAGAAGCTGAGCGTGGGACTGAGCTTTTTCACGGGCATGGAGGTCAAAAAGGTCAACATCCATATCAACGAGGTTGTGCTGTAATTATAAAAAATGACGGACGGCGGGATTGAAAGTGGATAATAAAAATGAAAGTGAACAATAAATATGGAAAACACTAAGGGAAAATTGTCCGAAGAAAGCCGGTCCAGGGCCTGGGAGGAACTGCGAGCCCGGGTGGAGGCCTGCCAGAGGTGCGAGCTGGCCCATACCCGTACCCGGGTGGTGTTTGGACAGGGGGCCGTGGATACGCCTCTCGTCTTTGTGGGGGAGGGGCCGGGAGCGGAGGAGGACGCGGAAGGTCTGGCCTTCGTCGGCCGGGCGGGACAGCTTTTGACACAGATCCTCACCGCGGGGGGGATTTCCCGGGATGCGGCATTCATCACCAACGTGGTGAAGTGCCGCCCTCCCAACAATCGCGTTCCTCTGCCGGAGGAAATGATGCGATGCGGGGATTTTCTTGAGGCCCAGCTTTTGCTGCTGCGACCGAAAATTCTTGTCTGCCTGGGGAACACGCCGACGAAATGGATTCTGAAAACAACGGAGGGAATCACGGCGCTTCGGGGTCGCTGGTTCGAGTGGAGGGGCATCGACGTCATGCCGATGTTTCACCCCAGCTATCTTCTGCGGAATGACTCCCGAAAAAAGGGAAGCCCTAAAGATTTGACCTGGCAGGACGTTCAGGCGCTGAAAGAGCGTCTGGAGCAGTATGGAAAGGAGAATAGAGCGTGATGACGGGAGAGAGGAACATCTCGCATTTGGCTATTATTATGGACGGGAACGGCAGATGGGCAAAAAAGCGAGGGTTGCCCCGCCTTCTGGGACATCGCGCCGGACTGCGCCGGCTGGAGGAAATGGTGCGGCTGGTGAAGAAGCAGGGGATTCGCTATTTTTCCGCCTACGTTTTTTCCACGGAGAACTGGAGCCGTCCTCAGATGGAGGTCGATGGCCTCATGAGCCTTTTCAGGCACTACCTCAAGCGCAAGGTCAAAGCGCTGAAGGAAGAGGGCGGGAGACTGCGCTTCTGCGGCAGACGGGACAAAATTCCCTCCGACCTGCTGGAGCTGATGCGCTGGGCTGAGGAGGAGACGAAGGACCAGACCACCATCGACTTCATCCTCTGCCTGAACTACGGAGGCCGGGCGGAAATTCTGGACGCGGTCAACGCTCTCATGGCCTCCGGAAGCAAAGGACCGGTCACGGAGGCGGATCTGAGGCGGTTTTTCTACCTGCCGGACGTTCCCGACCCCGACCTGATCGTGAGACCCAGCGGCGAGCTGCGGATCAGCAATTTCTGGATGTGGGAGTCCGCTTACAGCGAGTTCTACTTTACGGACGCGTTCTGGCCGGACTTTGACGAGAACGAGCTGCTTCGGGCTCTGAACGACTACGCGGGGCGGGAAAGACGTTATGGCGGCCTTAAATCGTAGGAATCTGACCCGAAGGACGTTCAGCGGGCTGGCCGTGGTTTTTGGCGTTCTGGCCGGAATCTGGCTTGGCGGATGGGTGTGGATCCTGGTGGTGGCGGTGCTGAGTCTCATCTCTCTGTCGGAGTATTACCGCCTTTTATCGGGACAGTTCCGGCTTTCCCGGGGAGTTGGCTACATCTCCGCTCTGGCGGTGATCCTCTCCTCGGCGGAGGGCGTGAGGCCGGTTTCCATCGCGCTGATTTTGTCGCTGACGGTGTACTCCATCTTCATGATAGAAATCGTGCGGCGTCAGATGTGGGGAACCAGCTTCGCCATCTGGAACGTTGGAGGAACCCTGTCGGGAATCCTTTTCATCATCGTGCCCTGGACCTCCATCATTCTGCTGCGGGACCTGCCTACGGGGGCGCTGATTCTGGTGTCCCTCTTCTGCTGCACCTGGAGCTGCGACGTGACGGCCTATCTGGTGGGCGTTCAGTGGGGCAAAAAGAGATTGTGCGAAAACGTCAGCCCGCAGAAAACCTGGGAGGGCTTTATCGGCGGAGTCATGGGAAGCGTTTTGATGATTGCCGTCATCGTGTTCGCGACGGAACAGCCGCCCTTTCCCCTCTTTCTGATCGGGCTGATCTGCGGACTGCCCGGACAGCTGGGGGACCTGGCGGAGTCTCTCATTAAACGGGAGACGGGGGCCAAGGACACGGGAAACCTGATTCCCGGCCACGGCGGCGTTCTGGACCGCTTCGACAGCATTTTGATCAACGGCCTTCTCACTTATTTGTTTTTTGGGGTGATCCAGCCGTGACGACGAATCCGAAGCGCGTCGCCGTTGTGGGGGCCACCGGAAGCGTGGGGACGGCCGTCCTCGACGTCTGCCGAGCCCATCGGGACCGTTTGGCTGTGACCGCCCTGGCGGCGGGACGGGATGCAAAAAAAATCGCGCTCCTGGCGAAAGACTTCTCCGCCACGCTGCAGATGGCGTGTCTGGCCTCCCCTGAAGCGGCGAAAACTCTCTCTGAACTTTCCTGCCTGCCGCCCTCCGTTCGGGTGCTCCAGGGGCCGGAGGGGCTGATTGAACTGGCGGTGGCTCCGGAGATCGAGCACGTGGTCTTCGCCTCGTCGGGTACGGCGGCTATCGAGGCCCTGCAGGCCGCGCTGAAGGCCGGGAAGGAGATTTCCCTGGCCAACAAGGAGAGCGTCGTTCTGGGGGGAAAATGGGTGATGCCCCTGGTGAGACGAGCCGATCAGCTGCGCCCTCTGGACAGCGAGCACAACGCGATATGGCAGTGCCTGCACGGAGAGGCGGCGCGGCCGCGAAAAATTTACCTGACGGCCTCGGGCGGTCCCTTCCGGGACTGGACCGCTGAGGAGATGAAAACCGTAACGCCGGAGATGGCGCTGAAACATCCCGTCTGGAACATGGGGGCGAAAATCACCATCGACAGCGCCACTTTGATGAACAAGGGCATTGAGCTGATCGAGGCCGCGTTTCTTTTCGGCCTGGAGCCGGGACAGGTGGACGCGCTGATTTCGCCGGGCTCCTTCGTTCACGGGATGGTGGAATTTGAGGACGGTTGCGTTAAAATGTTGGCCGGAGAACCGAACATGCGCCTGCCCGCGGCATCCTGCCTTTTTTGGCCGGAGAGGGCGATTCCCGAAGAGGGCTTTCCGTCTCCGGAGCCGGCGGGCAGGGTTTTGCGCTTCGATCCGGTGGATGAAGGCCGTTTTCCCGCGCTGGCCCTGGCTAAGGAGGCTCTGCGCAGGGGAGGGGCTTTTCCGGCTCTTCTGGTGGGAGCGGACGAGGTTGCGGTGGATCGTTTTCTGAAGAAAAAAATAAAATTTACGGACATCGCCGCCGTTGTGGAGGAAACGATGGCGTCATACGAAGATTCCGCTCCCGAATCTCTGGCCGAAGCCGTCGGGGTTCTGGAGCGGGCGAGGGTGAAATGCGCCGCGATCTGCGGTGGAAGGGAGATTTTATAAGGATGCTGGTCAGTATTGTTGCTTTTGTGATCGTCATAGGGATATGCGTTCTCGTACACGAATACGGGCATTATATAACGGCGCGGCTTCTGGGCGTCCAGGTTCACGAGTTCGCCCTTGGCATGGGGCCGGTTCTCAAACAGGTCCGGCAGAGTGGAGAGGCCCCCATGCTGTGGTCCCTGCGTCTTTTCCCCGTTGGAGGGTTCTGCCGTCTCGCGGGAATGGGAGAGGAGAACGAGGGTGAAACGGTTCTTCCGGGCAGGGGATTCAACGAGCAGCCCGCCTGGAAGCGTTTCTTCATCCTGCTGAACGGCTCTCTCAACAACATCATTCTGGCCCTGATTCTGACGGCTCTGTTCCTGTACGGTCACGGCGTCCTGAACATGGACGACACGAAAATCGGCACGCTGCTGGAGGGATACCCGGCCGCGGAGGTGGGATTCGAGGCGGGAGATCGCATCGTGGCGGTCAACGGCAAGCCCGTTTCGGCCTGGCGGGAGATGTCCGCGAGCCTGCGAGAGGCCGCGAAGCAGGGAGAGGTGAGTTTTTCCGTCGAAAGGGATGGGAAAACTTTCGAGATAAAAGCCGTCATTCCCGTCAGTCGGGAGCAGGGATACCCCATGCTGGGGATAACGCCGGCTCTGGTGCGATACAGTGCCATGGACGCCATCAAAAACGCCGCCGGTTACACGAAGGATATGACGCGGCTGATGCTCCGGGGAATATGGGAATGGATCACCCGACAGCAGGAGGTGGACGTCACGGGACCCATCGGCATCGCCTCCATGTCGGGCAAAGCCCTGCGCGAAGGGGCCTGGAGCTTTGTCACTTTCCTCGCCCTGATCAGCCTGAACCTGGGGCTGCTGAACCTCTTTCCCTTTCCGGCGCTGGACGGGGGCCGCATCATCTTTGTTTTTCTGGAGATGATCGTGGGACGCCGTCTTCCTGACAAGGTGGAAAATTTCATTCATATGACGGGTTTCGTCCTTTTGATCTGCCTGATGGTGTTTGTGACCTGGCAGGATATTTATCGCCTTTTCTTTTAATCTTTTGATAATAACTTTTTAATGACTGACCGAACCATCAGTCCGTATTTGAAAGAATGTAAAAAACAGAAAGTATGTAAAATAGAATGAGACATAAAATTAAAATTGGAAACGTCACGATAGGCGGAGATTCCCCCGTTCGCGTAGAAAGTATGCTCAAGCGCCCGCTGCCGGATAAGGAGGAGTGTCTCGCCCAGTGCGAGCGTCTGCGCCTCGCGGGGTGCGAGCTGGCCCGGGTGGCGCTGCCGGGGGCGGAACTGGCGGAACCCCTGAGCTGGCTTTGTCAGAGGACGCCGCTGGCCCTCATGGCCGACATTCATTTCGACCCCGCCCTGGCCGTGGCCGCCATGCGGGCGGGATGCGCCAGTATACGAATTAATCCCGGCAACATGCCCCTCCACAACCTGACGGAGATGATTTCCATCGCAAAGGACCTTGGGGTTGTCATTCGCATCGGCGCCAACGGCGGCTCCCTCTCGGCCCGTCAGCTGAAGGAGGCGGAAGGGGACCGGGCGAAGGCGCTGTTCCTCGCCGTGAGAGAACAGGTGTCGCTTCTTCTGGACCTGGGCTTTGAGGACATCATTCTGTCGGCCAAGTCCTCCTCCGTTCCGGAGACCGTCAGAGCCAACAGTTTCATCGCCCGAACCTGGCCGGAACTGCCCCTTCACATCGGCATTACGGAGGCGGGCCCCGGCGACGGGGGAATCGTCAAAAGCGCCGCTGGAATTGCCGCCATGCTGAGTCAGGGCACGGGTGATACGCTGCGGGTTTCCCTCACCGACGAACCGGAGCGGGAGGTTCGGGTGGGCTACGAAATTTTAAAGTCCCTCGGCCTGCGCTCCAGAGGCGTCAACCTGATTTCCTGCCCCACCTGCGGGCGCAGAAGAGCCGACGTGATGAAGCTGGTGAAGCTGATCGAGCCGATGACGGGGGATTTGCCGGACGGGACGAGCGTCGCCGTCATGGGCTGCGAGGTCAACGGCCCCAAAGAGGCGAAGCACGCGCGTTTCGGCATCGCGGGAACTCCCCTGGGAGCGGTGCTCTTCAAAGAGGGAAAGGTCGTCGGTGAATACAACTTCGAGGAACTGCCGGCGGTTCTTCCCGAATTCTTCAAAATGTAAATCCGGTTTATTATTTGACTCTGAGTTTCCCAGGGTTTATTATTTGAAACAAAATTAAATTTTGGGGGAGGAACCCTGTATTATGCCTGTGAATTTGAAAGGAAGAAGTTTTCTGACGCTGATGGATTTCACTCCGGAGGAAATCCTGTGGCTGCTGGATCTGGCCGCGGACCTGAAGGCGAAGAAACGCGCCGGCATCCGGGGGACGACTCTGGCCGGGAAGAACGTGGCTCTTTTGTTTGAGAAAGCCTCGACGCGGACCCGTTGTGCTTTTACGGTGGCCTGTATTGACGAGGGCGGGCATCCGGAGTTTCTGGGGAAAAACGACATCCATTTCGGAGGCAAGGAGGACGTGAAGGATTCGGCGCGGGTTCTGGGCCGCATGTTCGACGGCATCGAGTTTCGGGGCTTCAAACAGAGCGTCGCCGAGGAGCTGGCCCAATGGGCGGGCGTTCCCGTCTGGAACGGCCTGACGGACGTGGATCATCCCACTCAGGTTCTGGCGGACTTTCTGACGCTTCAGGAAAATTTCGGAAAGCGCCTGAAGGGACTTTCCCTGACCTATATCGGAGACGGGCGCAACAACATGGCCAACGCCCTCATGATCGGCTGCGCCAAGCTGGGAATCCATTTTACGGTCGGCTCGCCGAAGGAGCTTTTCACCGACCCGGCGCTGGTTGAAAAATGCCGGCCCTTCGCGGAAAAGAGCGGAGCGACGATCCGGATTCTGGAGGATCCACGGAAGGCCGTTCTGGGAGCCGACGCGGTTTACACCGACGTTTGGGTTTCCATGGGGGAGGAGGATCAGAAGGAAGTGCGGGTGAAGCTCCTCAGCCCCTACCAGGTCAACTCCGACTTGATGAAGGCCAGCGAAAAGGACTCGACGATTTTTTTGCACTGTCTTCCGGCGGTCAAGGGCTGCGAGGTGACGGAAGAGGTGTTCGAGTCGCCGGCCTCCAAAGTGTTCGACGAGGCCGAAAACCGTCTGCATACGATCAAGGCCGTCATGGTCGCCACTCTTGGGGCGTAACGAATAGATTTAATTTAAAAATGAAGAATTTGAAAATGGAGAGCCGATATGAGTGAAAATCGTGTTTTTCAGTGCGCGGAGTGCAAACATACCTTTCAGCAGGAGGTGGGGCAGCTTTCTCTGCGCTGTCCGGAGTGCCGGGGAAAAACCCTGCTGCTTCTGGAGGGTCCCTCTCTGAAGGGGGCCAAAAACTGCGGGGGAAACTGCGGCTCCTGCGGCGGCGGTTGTTCCTGCCACTGATTTTGTGAGACGGCTTTTCGACGGGGCCGGCTTTTCGGCGGTGAAGTCCGGCCCGTCCAGGCTGTCGTTTCAACGAACAGATTCTCACGACTGCGTGATATAATTCATTAGAATTATCAGAATTTATCAGCAGCAAAAGGGGGTCATGTTATGCCATTTCTGCTCTTGACATCCAACGGAGAGGCCGGTTACACTACCACACG